>CAZKPD010000037.1:0-11651 GCA_964554585.1 uncultured Rikenellaceae bacterium | reverse complement strand
GCTGGTAAATAGGCTTATTGTTAGCGAAACCGAGATATCGCACGATAAGATTAGAAATGGGAAGCTAAACCCCTCGGAGTGGAACCACCTTACCTCCAAGATTACCGACCTTAAAAATTCGAAGATATTTATTGATGATACCCCGGCTCTCTCCATTTTTGAGCTGAGGGCCAAATGCCGTAGGCTTAAAGCCCAGCATGATATAGGTGCTATTGTTATTGACTACCTTCAGCTGATGACCGGTCCCAACGAATCGAAGGGCAATCGTGAGCAGGAGGTAAGTACCATATCCCGTTCGCTCAAAGCCATTGCCAAAGAGTTGGATGTGCCAATCTTAGCCCTATCTCAGCTAAACCGATCGGTGGAGACCCGTGGCGGGAATAAGAGGCCACAGCTGTCTGACCTTCGCGAATCGGGCGCCATAGAGCAGGATGCCGATATGGTAATTTTTATTCACCGCCCCGAATATTACGGATTTAGTGAGGATGAGGAAGGGAACTCGCTGGTAGGACTTGCCGAAATAATTGTGGCTAAACACCGAAACGGCCCTGTGGGTGACCTCAAGTTGAGGTTTAGAAAAGAGCTGGCCAAATTTACCGATATTGACAATTTTGAGTACGTGGCTCATCCGGCAAGCGACGGTACCTTTGCTCCGCAAGCGGTAACCTTTGGTTCAAAAATGAATGAAGATCCCTTGCCCTCCGTTTCCAGCGATTTTGGATTTGAGTTTCTGTCGGATCCAACCTCCGATGAGGATGTTCCTTACTAAACGACTAGAGGATTTTCATAATTTCCTGTAACGAAGAAACCTCATGGGTTACCTGTTGCTGGTGCTCAATACCATGCGGATTAAAGTAGATTTGATCGATCCCAAACTCTTTAGCTCCAATAATATCGGTATTCAAATCATCGCCAATCATTATGCTTTCGCTCATGGGTGCACCGGCCTCCTTTAGCGCAAAACCAAATGCCATAGGGTGAGGCTTGTGATACCCCGATATCTCGGATGTAATGAGCTTGCTAAAATAGGGCGAAAGCCCGCATAGCTCAACTTTTCGAAATTGAACCTCATTAAATCCGTTGGTAATGATGTGCATAATATACCTCTCTTTAAGGTAATCGAGAACCTCAATGGAGTGTGGAATAAGCGCCGTTTTTTTAGGGCTTTCATCAATATACTCCTGGGCAATCACCTCTGCCAAATGGCTATTTCGAATGCCATAATCGGTCAATGTTTTCTCAAAACGGGTGTATCTTAATACCTCTTTCCGCACATTCCCATGCTGATATTCTCTCCACAGCCTATCGTTGTGCACCAAAAAAGTATCGATAAAGTGCTGCGAATCGGGTGCATAATTCTGCAGACCATGCTTCTGAAAAATATCCCTAAGCGTGATACGCATATTCTGCTCAAAATCCCATAGGGTTCTATCGAGATCAAAAAAAATGTGCTTGTACTTCATTGGGTATTCCGTTTCAATTGGCGGCAAAGTTAGCAATATATACAAGGGCAGAAAAAAGATGAGCCCATGCTTTTTGCAGTACCCTAATAGATTAAAAAACTGTTACCTTTGCCATAAATAATTTTACAACTGAATCCATCCTAGAGATTCACTGCGGGGCACTGCCCTCAACTAAATACCTTATTCTTACGTGAAATTTTCTGATTTTAATTTTTCCGCCTCGGTCAATAACGCCATCGAAGCAATGGGTTATGTAACTCCTACACCCGTTCAACAACAATCCATAACACCAATCATGAAAGGGGATGACGTGATTGCATGTGCCCAGACCGGAACGGGAAAAACGGCTGCATTTATCCTTCCCATCATCAATCAGCTGGTAAACCAGCCCAAAAGGCAAAACCTCACCAGCACCCTAATCATTGTACCTACCCGTGAGCTGGCCCTACAAATTGATCAGCAGCTGGAAGGCTTTAGCTACTTTTCGCCTTTGAGCTCTATAGCCGTTTACGGGGGCAACGATAGCGTGGGTTGGGACACTCAGCGGTTGGCCATACAGCGGGGTGTAGATTTTATTGTGGCCACCCCTGGCAGGCTTATCCAACATCTGCGAATGGGATACCTTGATCTATCGCACATTGAACACCTAGTCCTCGACGAAGCCGATAGGATGCTCGACATGGGGTTCCATGATGACATAATGGATATTGTATCGCACCTTCCAAAAAAACGGCAAACCCTCCTATTCTCGGCCACTATGCCACCAAACATCCGCAAGCTGGCAAAAACCATTATGATTAACCCTTTGGAAATAAATATTGCCGTTTCGAAGCCTGCCGAGAATGTACTGCAAGCGGTATATTACATTGAAGAGCTCGATAAGGTTAAACTCCTAAGCCATTTACTATCCGAAACAGGAAAAGTGAATAGCGCAATTATCTTCTCATCCACCAAAGCAAAGGTTCGGAGCATTGAGAAACTGCTAAGGGAGAAAAAGCTATCGGTAAATGCCATCCATTCGGATTTAGACCAGAAACAGCGCGAAGGAGTGATGCGACAGTTTCGGAATCGCTCTTTTCAGCTGCTGGTTGCCACCGACATTATCTCCAGGGGCATTGACATTGAAGACATTGATCTGATTGTCAACTTTGATGTACCCAATGATCCCGAAGACTACGTACACCGCATTGGGAGAACTGCCCGAGCACAGTCCGATGGGGTTGCACTTACTTTTGTAACAAAAAAGGAGCGGCATTTATTCCAAAAGATTGAAAAATTTATTGATCGTAAAATTTTTACTATCCCGTTGCCCAAACTTTAAAAAACGACCTTATTCCCCATCCTATCCCATTGGAAATCAAATCTCAATAGGAAAATACAAGCCATTAAAAATAGAACAATCGTATAATTGATAATTACCTGACAATCAGCCTATATGATGCATTTTACATCAAAAAGTAGGCAAATTATGGCTAAGGTCTCCTTTGAATTTAGTAGCTTTGCAGGTGAAAATCAGTAAGCGATTTTTGGGACAAACAAATAGAGTATTAACTAACACGGGACTAGTATGCCTTTAAAAAGAAAGATTTTAGAGCTGAAAAAGCGTAAGGAAGAGATCCTTATGGGCGGTGGCGAGCAGGCGATAGCCAAACAGCTGGCCATGGGAAAAATGACAGCTCGCGAAAGGGTTGTAGCCCTATTAGACGAGGACTCGTTTAACGAGTATGACCTTTTTGTTGAGCATGATGCGCGTGATTTTGGGATGGACGGTAAGGTACTCCATAGCGATGGGGTAATTATTGGGACAGGTACCATTTTTGGTGCGCCCATCGCCATTTTTGCGCAGGATTTTACGGTTGCCGGCGGATCGTTGGGATTAATGCACGCCCGCAAAATCACCAAAATTATGGATTATGCCCTCAAAATGAGGATCCCGCTAATTGGCATCAATGACTCGGGAGGAGCGCGTATTCAGGAGGGTGTAAACTCACTGGCCGGTTATGGAGAGATTTTTTTCCGCAACACATTGGCTAGTGGCGTTATTCCTCAGATATCGGTAATCCTTGGTCCATGTGCCGGTGGAGCCGTTTACTCGCCTGCACTAACCGATTTCGTTTTTACTGTTGATAACATCTCAAAGATGTTTATCACTGGCCCGGAGGTTATTAAAACGGTTCTTGGTGAGGAGATCTCCATGGAAGAGCTGGGGGGAGCCCGAGTACACGCCGAAATAACCGGGAATGCGCATTTCTTTGCCGAAAGCGAAATGGAGTGCTTTGACCAAATCAAGAAGTTGATCACCTTTATCCCCTGGAATAATACCCGGAAAGCTCGGAAATTTGAACCCAAAGAGCCAAAACCCGAATACAATATTGACAACATTGTTCCAGGCGATGCAAAACAACCCTACGATGTGCGTGAAGTGATTAAAGCCATTGCTGACGATTCCGACTTTTTGGAAATCCACGAGTATTGGGCTTCAAACATTGTTATTGGATTTGGAAGAATTAACGGTGAAACTGTTGGTTTTGTAGCTAATCAGGCCCTCGTTCTGGCCGGAGTTCTCGATGTAGACTCGTCCGATAAGGCCGCACGATTCATCCGTTACTGCAACGCATTTAGCATCCCCATTATCACCCTGGTTGACCTGCCCGGCTACCTGCCCGGTGTAGACCAAGAGCACGCCGGAGTAATCCGTCACGGGGCAAAAATGCTATATGCATACAGTGAGGCAACAGTGCCAAAAATCTCTGTAATCCTTCGCAAAGCCTATGGTGGAGGGTATATTGCAATGAACTCGAGACACTTACGTGCCGACTTTGTATTTGCATGGCCCGGTGCCGAAATTGCCGTAATGGGCCCCGAAGGGGCGGCTAACATTATCTTCCGTAAGGAGATTATGGAGGCTAAAGATCCTGAGAAAATGCGTAAGCTGAAAGTAAAGGAGTATAAAGAGAAATTTGCTAACCCTTACGTTGCAGCGGCCAAAGGATATGTGGATACTGTAATTGAGCCCACCGAGACCCGCAAGCTGATTATCCATGCATTAGAAGTTTCCGGGAACAAAACCGTGGATACCCCATGGAAAAAACATGGAATACCCCCATTCTAAACAACGGGAATTATGGAAAAAGAAATTAGAGGCTCTAAAGCCTATAAAACCAAAGCCAATATTACAGACAATCCTTTATGTAGGACAATTGTAATAGAGGATACAGCGTACAAAACCCTTTCCACCAAAAAAAATGAGCTGCGCACCAAATGGGAGGCTCCCAAGCTCAAAGAGCTTAAGTCTTTCATTCCGGGAACTATCATTAAGGTGGCCATAAAGGCCGGCGATAAGGTTGAACCCGGCGACCTGCTCATGATTTTTGAAGCCATGAAAATGCAGAATAAGGTGTACTGTCCTTTCCCGGGTGTGATTAAGGAGATTAACGTGAAAGAGGGAGAACGGATACCCAAAGGCTTTGTGATTGCTGTATACGAATAGCATTATGACAGCTGTATCGCAGCTGTTTAAGATACTTGGAATTTTAATAAGGTCCGCCACTGACAGTGACGGACCTTATTTTTTCACCCTACCTATTCTACAGCCTAAATTGGGAGAAAACTTATCCTCTAAAATTCAATATTTAGTTTAAACAGTAGTAAGCGGTTTTTCTTTTATCCACCCTTGCTCAATCCAGTACCGACTATCCAATCCAGCCTGTCCGCTCTTAAGCAGTTCGACTTTATAAACCTTTTTACGCAAGAGTTTTGAGATAAAGAATAGCATTCTTCCTTTAATTGCGATTCTGTCAGGCCTGTAGTGCTTATACTTAGCTGCTTTTCTAATAATTACTTTAGTAATTTTGCCTTTCCTTTTTGCTGATAGCTCATCCCAGATAATGCCCTCCATAAGGCCAAAGCCCACACTTTTTACATGCGATACCCCTAGCCAATTCAGGCTTGTTTTTACATCTTTAATGGCATTTTTATGAACAGGTCCAATACCATGTGAAATAATAAAGGCCTTTTTGGTAAACATCTTTTGATTGGGCCTATGCACAAACCAATAGCAACCTAAATGGTCGAGCACCGACTTTACCTGAGCCGGAGCTCTCATAACGTATGTAGGATAGGCAAAAACAATCAAATCTGCACTTAGCATTGCGTTCCATATGGGTTGAACCTTATTGGCATGTGGACATTTATCGGCACCTATAAAAAAACAATTTTTACATCCCGTACAGTAAGCAGGGGCATCTTTAGGTACCGTAAATTCTACAATATCATTACCCTCTCTAAGCTGTTCCAAAAACACCTCTTTCATATGATAAGTGCACCCTTTAACCTCAGTGCCTGTTATGCAAACTATTTTCATAGGCCTATCTCTTTCATATACTATATCTGCTGATAATCTACCGTTTACCCGAACAACACAAGTTATTAATTCTTGAGTAAAGGTACTAAAACTGACGAATGCAGAGGTAGAGAATAGCTAAAAGTTGATAGGATTAGAGTTCCTAATGAGAAGTATCGCGGATAGATTAAAGCAAAATTGACAGCCAGCGCTTGAAGGTTCCACCTATCCCTTTCTAAATCTTTTAAAAAGCTTTAGAAAGTGTGGCATAATGTTGTTACTTTTGTTTCGGCAAATCAAAAACCAGAATCACTAAACCATAAGGAATACCATGAAAGTTACTGTAGAGATTGCAAAGGAATTAGGCTTATTGGAAAGCGAGTTTGATAAGATTAAAGAGATTTTAGGCCGTACGCCCAACTACACGGAATTGAGCATTTTCTCTGTAATGTGGAGTGAACATGCCTCCTACAAGAACTCCATTAAATGGCTAAAAACGCTACCCCGCAAGGGTGAATCTGTGTTGGCCGAGGCTGGTACCGAGAATGCCGGATTGGTGGACATTGGCAATGGATTGGCTTGCGCTTTCAAAATTGAATCGCATAACCATCCCAGCGCTGTTGAACCATACCAAGGTGCAGCTACCGGTGTGGGTGGCATCAATCGCGATATTTTTACCATGGGTGCTCGACCCATTGCCCAGCTTAACTCCCTACGCTTTGGAAGCATTGAACTCGACAGAACCAAATGGCTTCTTAAAGGTGTGGTAAAGGGAATTGCCGATTATGGCAACGCCTTTGGCGTGCCAGTGGTGGGCGGCGAAGTGTTTTTCGACGAATCATACAATACCAATCCATTGGTAAACGCCATGTCGGTTGGAATAATGGATAAAGGAACAATGGTTTCGGCCACATCATATGGGGTTGGAAATCCGGTTTTTATTGTGGGCTCTGCCACCGGTAAAGACGGTATTCACGGAACTACCTTTGCATCGGCCGATATCACCGAAGACTCTGCCGAGGAGATTCCTTCCATTCAGGTGGGCGACCCCTTTATGGAAAAATTATTGCTGGAGGCTAGTCTTGAGGTGATTAAGACCAATGCCCTAGTGGGTATGCAGGATATGGGTGCTGCCGGCATCATCTGTTCTACCTCCGAAATGTCGGACAAGGGCGAGCATGGTATGCGCATCGATCTCAGTAAAGTTCCCCTTCGTCAGAAGAACATGGAACCCTTTGAGATTCTGCTATCCGAATCGCAAGAGCGCATGCTTATTGTGGTTCACAAAGGACGTGAGGAAGAGGTTAAAAAGATTTACGAAAAGTGGGATCTACATTGCGAACAAATTGGAGAGGTTACCGAAGGCGGTAGGTTAGAGTTCTTTTGGAGGGGTGAAAAGGTGGCCGATGTACCCGCAACCTCACTTGTGCTTGGGGGTGGTGCTCCGGTTTACGATAGGGAGTACACAGAACCGGCATACTACAATGAGTACAAGAAATTTAATATCGATCAAGTTCCCGAACCTGCCGATCTGAAAGAGGTGGCCAGGCATCTAACAAATCATCCAAACATTGCCTCTAAACGCTGGGTGTATGAGCAGTACGACTCAATGGTGGGTGTTCGGAATATGACTACCAACTACCCCTCGGCTGCAGCCGTTGTAAACCTGCATGGTACCAATAATGCGCTAGTGCTTACGGTTGATTGCAACGCTAGGTATGTAAAAGCCGATCCGTTTGTGGGGACCATGATTGCCGTGTGCGAATCGGCACGAAATATTATTTGTTCCGGCGGAAAACCTTTGGCTATCACCAACTGCCTCAACTTTGGCAATCCGTACAAACCCGAAATCTACTGGCAATTTGTAAATGCCATTAAAGGCATGAGCCAAGCGTGCGAAAAGCTGGGAACTCCGGTTACCGGAGGTAATGTGAGCTTTTACAACCAATCCAATATAGACGGTAAGGATGAGGCCGTATTGCCAACCCCCACCATAGGCATGCTGGGAATACTTGAAGACAAAAAACACCATACCTCTCTTGCTTTTAAAGACAAAGGGCATATGATATACCTTATCGGAAGGTCTCGCAATGACATTGCGTCATCGGAGTACCTAAACTCATACCACGGCATTAAAGAGTCGCCTGCCCCTTACTTTAATCTCGAAGAAGAGTATAAAACACAGCAGCTGGTTCTGGAGCTAATCCGCAAACATATGATCCAATCTGCCAACGACGTTTCAGACGGAGGTCTATACATAAGCCTACTAGAGAGCGCCATGCCGGGGAGCCTGGGATTTGACATTACCACCGATGCCGAGGTTCGACCCGATGCGTTCCTATTTGGCGAGTCACAAGGACGATTTGTGGTTTCTGTATCCCAATCCCAAGAAACCCAATTCATTGACCATATGATGGCAAGCAATGTACCCTTTTCGGTACTTGGGCATGTAACCAAATCGGAGATTAGGGTAGATGATGTTTCCTTTGGGTTTGTTGCGGACCTGAAACAGGAGTACGACACAGCACTTGGTAAGCTGGTTAATGCATAGTTTGCCACTGATCTAAGCCCTTTGTCCATGCCCCAACAAGAAAATATCAGAGCAATGTTCAACGCCATTGCTCCAAGGTACGATGCTTTAAACCACATCCTCAGTTTGGGTATAGATCGGATTTGGCGAAAACGGCTAATCCGACGGCTCCTAAAAAATAAACCCGTTCGGGTTTTGGATGTGGCCACCGGCACCGCCGATTTGGCCATTGCTTTGGCAAAAAGGGAAAGCTCTATTCAGATTGACGGTATTGATATTGCCGAGGAGATGCTGGCCATTGGGAATGACAAGCTTACAAAAAAAGGCCTAAACCAAAGGGTTACCCTACAATGTGCCGGTGCCGAGCATTTACCCATGGAGCAGAACCAATATGATGCCTGCATGGTAGCCTTTGGGGTTCGCAATTTTGAGGATCCGCTTAAGGGGCTTAGCGAAATTTATAGGGTTTTGAAACCCGGCGGAACCATTTGGGTACTGGAGTTTACCATGCCCAAAGCCTATCTGGTTAAGCAGGTTTATCTGCTCTATTTCACCAAAATTTTACCGTTGATCGGCCGTAAGGTTTCAGGGCATCATTCTGCCTACAGCTATCTGCCCAACTCGGTTCAAAATTTCAAGGAACGAAATGAGTTTGTAGGTTTACTTGAACAAGCCGGATTTAACCGTGCCGGGTATAAAATGCAGGGCTTGGGTATAGCAGCTATTTACTGGGCAGATAAAAAGGTTTTACCATAAATGATAACCATGCTTTATACAATAATCGGTTTAACCCTTCGTTTACTGTAATTGGAAGAAAAAGAGAATGAAACATCCATGATAATAGCCTCAACACACACGCGAATGACTATTTCATGGATGTTCCATCTGTACCTTTGAAAAACAAAAAATAGACAGATGAAAAGAGTTTTTCGCATATTCATCACCACTATTATCCTACTGTCAGGAACCTCCATGGTCTTTGCGCAGTTTAAGCCCAACACCATCCTCAACGATCCCGATTATGAGCGTGGCAAAAGGCTTCGATTCGGATTCTCATTGGGTTTAAACTTTATGGATTTTACCGTTAGGAGTAGCGTTCAACCCCAAGTTTCGTTTGCCAGCGACACCACCCATTACTTTGTAGACAACAGCCATCTCATTCCCGGGTTTAATGTGAATGTGGTTTCGGACCTCCGATTGACCGAGAACTTTCACCTTCGCTTCCTCCCCGGATTAGCTTTTGGCCAGCGTGATGTATCGTTCTACCATCCCCAAGGGCAAAATCAAACTACCATGAAATTGGAGTCGTCGTTTATCGAAATGCCCTTGGTATTTAAGTATAGCGCCATGCGCAAAACCAACATGGTTCCCTACCTAATAGGCGGCATTAACTATAGGCTCGACATGGCTGCCTACAAAAAGCTCAACGTTGAGCAAGGAGTACTTATCCGGCTGGTAAAAGGCGATTTTTATTACGAAGTTGGCCTTGGTTTTGACCATTTCTTAACCTTCTTTAAGCTATCAACCGAAGTTAAATTCTCATCGGGCTTCTTCAATGTGTTTGCCAACGATTATGCGGAGGAGGGCGAAAACTATGCGCTTTCTATCAAGCAGATCAGATCAAACGTAGTTTCCTTAGTATTCCATTTCGAGTAGGGCGAAAAATTACAGAGATCGTCTTCGAAATTCGGAGCATACTATTGCCGCCGCCATTGATACGTTTAACGATTCGCTACCCTCTCGGCTCGTTGCAAAGCTGGGGATGGTAATCTTGGAGGAGATCAACGCTTCCAGCTGGGGATTTATACCACTTCCCTCATTGCCCAGTACAATAATACCCGATTTTGGCAACGGCGCAGTATAGATATCTTGCCCCTCTAAAAATGTTCCAATTAGCGGAATGCCTAGTCGAAGGGCTTGGTTTGCCATGGTGATTAAAGAGGTGTAAACCACCTGCACATTGACTATTGCTCCCATGGTAGCCTGCACCACCTTGGGGGAGTACGCATCAACGGTTCCCTCGGAACAGATAATCGTCTCAATGCCAAACCAATGGGCCAAGCGGATGATTGTACCCAAATTTCCGGGGTCTTGTATATCGTCTAGGGCCAACGCAAGGGCGTTCTGTAACCGGTCAATGCTAAGCGAATGCTCCGGTCTGCTCACAATGGCCAATACCTCTGTGGGTGTTTTTAGTCCGCTTATGCGCCCCATCTCAGCGGGTGAGATCTGCTCCAAAGTTACATCCCTAGCGCCTCCCTCCCATGCTGATGTATGGTACACATGGCTTACACGGAGAGATGAGGAGAGAATCTCCCCTACCAATTTTGATCCCTCGGCAATAAAAAGGTTCTCGGCATTTCGAAACTTCTTCTGCTGCAGTGATCGAACAAATTTAATCCTATTGGCCGATAGCATGAGTACACTTTTAGATGCAAACCTACTAAAAAAACACCTACTGCTCCTTATTTTGTATAACCTTTAAAGAACTCTACGAATCATTTGTTAAAAAGCAATAAAAAACGGCATCATCCTGCATCAATCAGCAGATTCTGGCATCTTTTGTGGTAAGCCTTTCTATAACTGTATGCACTTATTTTTAAAAGGGATTTATTACCTTTCGGCTTTCAAATCTATAGTAGGCGCATAGCTAAACCATGAAAGAACCAAATACAGCTCATTCATTGCTTTCAGCAAAAAAGGGTATAGCCTTGCTCATCACCATGCTTCTTTTGGGGACCACCTCCTGCCGAATAACCAAAAATGTGCCCGACAATGAATACCTGCTCGACAATGTAAACCTTAGCATTGAAACCAACGAGAAAAATCCGGAGATAAAAAAAGGGAAACTAAAAAGCTACATAAAGCAGAAACCCAATAAGCGAGTACTCCTCTTTAGATTACACCTTAGAATGTATAACCTTGCCCGAAAGGATAAGCAGACCGGGTTGAGCAAGCTATTCCGCAGAATTGGCGAAGAACCAATTTTACTGGATACCCTTAAAACAATTCAAACTGTTGAAAACCTTGAAAAATACGTGAACAGTAAAGGGTATTATGAGGCATTGGTTACCCAGCATACCGATTCGGGAAAGAACCGTTCCACCATCACCTACAAAGTTACCACGGGCAACCCGCACAGGATAAAGAGGGTGAACTATATTATTGAAGACACCCTGGTGAGCAGCATCGTTTTAAAGGATAAAAATAACAGCCTAATCTCCGAAGGATCAATGTTTGATATGGATCTGCTGAGGAACGAACGGATACGAATTGAAAAGCTACTTAAGGAGGAAGGGTACTTCGAGTTCTCTCA
>CAZKPD010000036.1:15066-19644 GCA_964554585.1 uncultured Rikenellaceae bacterium | reverse complement strand
GCTCCAACCCTTTGTATTTGATTCTGCTTTACAGTTCAAATTCAACTCCCATGAGCGGAGCGTGTTGCTGGGCACCGTATACATCGGTTTCGCCAAGCGCTCCTGACGGGATGGGTCGTACAATGGTAATTTTTACTGCTTTTGCAGGGTCAAAGTAAACTAGGCTGATAATATCCGATTGGGGGATATGGTAGAGCTTAGCAAACATGGCCTCGTTGAATATGTTTGCAGCTTTCACCTTATTGTACATTTCAAATTCTTTGAAAATAACGTCGAAGGTGAGCTCATAGGGGCCTGAGTTTTTGCTCCTGATTACCGAGCTTACATCGGTTAATTTATATTTTGCCATTTTCTTTGTTTTAAAATTGAATGTACTCAATGGGGAAGAGCGATTTGGGGTCTTCCACCTTCATCAGGTGATACACGTTGAACTCGAACACCTCGCCCATTTTGGCGTCCGATGGCGAGAAGGGGAATGCCAGGTTACCGGCAGTGGCTATACGTCCCTCATACCCAAAGTGAAGCATAGTGCTTCGGGCAAATCCGCAAATGGTATTTGCCTGTTCTTGGGTTTCGGCAACCGCTTCAATAATAATCATCAGCTCATTAGAGGTGCTTGGCTCTATACCGTCGAACATGCTCATCACACCATTTTTACCGTAGATTTTAAAATCTAAGAAGAAATCCTTGATGCCGTAGTGCTCAAAATTGTTTTCAACCCTTTCTCTAACGCTTTGCGTAATGCTGTCAATCTTCGAAATCATAATAGGATCCTTCACTCCGGCACACGAAATGGTGCGATAGCCTACCCTGCGTACTCCCTCAAGTTTCACAAAGTACTCTTCGGTGGGCACAAAGCGGCTACCGCTTACGCGTACTTTGCTCTCGGTTACCTGCTCAAATTTGGCTTGGTGAAGGTTAATAGCACCACCGGGCCCGGGCAGGATGTAGGGATTGGTTTTCTCGTAAAGGGTGTGCGCTGCAACCGATAGGGTGGTACATTTCCGTAAGGGTGATAGGGGTTCCAGCTCAAAATGATCCTCACGTAGGTAACCAAACATAGAGTCACTACCGCTGCCCGGAAGGGCGGCAATGGCAGCACACTCCAAAATTTTACCCATGTGTATGGCCAACCCTTTATCAAATCCATTTTTTAGAGCCAATGCTGCAAAAACTGAAGGGTCGTAAGAGCGACCGGCCATAATTACTTGGGCGCCATTCTCCAAAGCCTCAATAAAGGGTTCTTCACCCATTTGGGCTACAATACGAATAGACTCTTCCACATCATCCTCAGTAATCTCCTTTGCTGGAAATAGGGGTGAGATATTGCCCTTACGAACGTTCTCTTTAATAAATTCCTTGTCGAATTCCGACTGAATAACGGCAAGTTTAAGCGAGAGCTTCTTTTCGCTAATAATCTCTTTAACAATATCTAGCGTTAGCTCAACATGCGGGCGGCCACCGCTTCCGCCGGAGGTCCCCACAATAAGCGGAATACCGGATTCAATTGCAGCGGGTATCATGATTTCGAGGTCACGTTTTACCGAGTTACGATCGGTAAAGGAAGTTCCTGCACCAAGGTAGTATGGACCCGGGTCGGTAGAGCCTGCATCCACTGCAATTACATGAGGCTTACGCTTCATACCTTCCACGAACGACTCCATGGGAAAACCGTATCCAAGGATGGCGGTTGGTGATAGTACTCTTAATTCTTTCATCTTATTAAGCTATTTGCCCTCTACCTACGATGCTGAGGGCAATTGATTTTCAGTTTGTTAATTCGGTATGAACCTACTTGGCATTTTTAAGGGCCATAATGCGATTCATCTCATTGTACACAATCATAAAACCCTCGTCAACGCCCATACCGGGTTTGGCAAGAATTTGGGTGGGTGATGTGGCCATAGCCACATGAGTACATACCTCTGCCGAACGATTGGTTTCGTTACATGTTCCTCCCAAATAGCTGTTTATACAACTATTTTTACAGTGGATCACAGCTTCAATGGAGTTGTTAATGCCGCCTAGGTCGGGAGTCTTAATCTGGATCATGTGTGCTGCCTTGTGCTCAGCAAACTCTCTGATATCCTCAAGGGTGTTGCACCATTCATCGGCAACAATTTCAGCAGAAATACCTTTTTCGTCTATACGTCTGCGAATTATAGCCATACCTTTTATCTGTTCCTCTTTACCTCCCATATCCACAGGCCCTTCAACCCGGAGGTGAAACGGTTTGGCAATCTCGGCAAGCTCACCGATATAGTCTGCTATTGCCTCAAAATCGTTGTCAAACACAAGGCCTAATGTGCCATATACGTCGATATGTAAAACGGGATTATAGCCTTCGTAAGGTTGAAGCTTGAGAATCCGATCGCGAAGCCATTGGATGTACTCCTTAATCTTCTCGCCTTTCTGTCCAACCTTCTCTTCAACATTGTTGAAAAGACCATGAGGAAGCACATCGGCACCTTTAATAATCATCTTATCGGCGTTGGTGTAACGATCGTCGCCCGATTGGGAGAAGATATCAATGGGAGTATCCGATATTTCGGTACCGTACTCTTCGGCAATTACCTCAGCCATCATTTTCCTTTGGCTTTTAGCTACGGCATCAAGCAACGCTTGGGTAACCCCATACCTTAGTGCGGTATGAAAACGGCGTTCTGTGGAGGGATTGATGCCATTGTCAATAACCTTAGCCATTTCGCGGAATGTGGTTATCTCTTTTCCCTCCAGCTGGGGTGCAATGTACTTTTGGATTACCGGGATAAAGTTTTCGGCCAGGAATAACGGATCGCGTCCACCTGCACCGGAATATTGAACTGCAGCGCAATCGCCATGGGCAATAGCACCATTTTCGAGCAGAAGCATAACGGAGATAGATTCTCCGGCCTGACGTACAGCCGTGAATCCGGGGGTACGGGGAGAACCATAGTAGAATGCGCCATCATGTTTTGCTCCTTCTTTAATGGCTTTTTGATCGTCGAAGAAAAACCCTGTTTTGCCGGGTGCGCAGATAACTTTTATAATTTTCATATGAGATGAACTTAAAAAATTGGGGTTAAAAAGAACTTTAAATCTATTTGGGACGACCTACTAAGAAACCTTTTCCTATGGCGTACACATCATCAATAACCATTTGGAAGCTAACCTCTCTCTTTTCAAATTTACCGCGTTCCTCCAGCTTTTGACGGTGAAAGTCCATAAGATCTTGCGTAAAGGGCAGGTTACCATTATCCAATATGCGCACTGCTCCTGTATTGTCGCGTGCAGGTAGAACTTTTCCTGCATTGTATCGGCTTGGCGCAAAAGGAATATCTAGCACACCTGCCTCAAAGGCAGCTATGGTTCCATGGGCATAATCGCCTTTGCCCAATTCCTCTACCCGTTTTAGGATGCAGTGCATCTCTTGTTTAATGATATCCGTTTCGGCGATTACAGCAGGAATTGATCTAAAATCTTGATCCTTAAGCATGGATACCAATTGTTTGGTGGCACGTAGTCCGGCAGCATTAGCCTCTTTGGTAGGTACTCCCATGGCCTCATGGGGTGTTTTTACAATCACCTTGGTGGCTTTTGCCAGAACAGCTGCTGCGGCACCCCATGAGATCACCCCAAAAGCTTTGGCTTCATCCTGCGGGAATCCACCCATCCACTGGTGGAAAACGGTGGAAATACGCACATCTTTAAATCCAAATTTGTCGAGGTATTCTCTGGTTAAGGCGTTAAGCGCTTTGATGGCTGCAACGTCTTGAATAAGGTTTCCGCACTGACCGTAACCTACTGTAATATCTTTTACCCCTTGTGTGGCAGCTAGTAAACTTTCGATAACGGCAACCGAATTGGAGATGCTGGGGGGAATAAGTGTTCCGGTTAATGGACCAAAAGGTTCACGGTTGATTGAGATACCGGCCTCTTCGTATATTCCAATCAATCGGTCGGTATATTGCCAGTGAGCAATCGTTTTTTCAAGTGAGTGATTTTTTGAATATGGGATATTATACGAAATTCCACCCCCTTCGTATGAGGTAAAACCTCCGGCTACCGATATTTCTGTTAAGAGACGTGCATCGGGAGTACCATGGCGCACCTGAACGGGTTTAATTAAGGCTGAGGTAACCTGTCTGCAAATGTCTACTCCATAGTTTACAATGGGAAAACCGTTAAGCATAGAACGTCCGGTTTCGCGGCTCTTAGCAATTCCTGTTTCGGCTTCATTGTATCGATTTAGTCGGGTATAGCTATCTACAGTCGTGGGCAACAGGTCTGCTTCTCCCTCTTTTTCGAGAAACTGTAGTAGTTCAATATGCTCTTCGGGCAAAGCAACACCTGCACGGGGTTGGATTAAGGTTCTTCCATCAGCAATAGCGTCTTGCAGCTTAACGCTAAAGCGTTTCTCGTGGGGTATGGTTTTTTGGTACTTGATAGCTTCGTTTAAGTCCAGATCCTTGCCCGTAGGCCAGTGTTGGAGTACCTCTTTGCGCTCCGCATAAAAGGCGTCGTCTGAGAGTTTCTTATTGGTGATTTCCATATGGTTTATTTGAAGTGTTATTTTGTAAACTATGCTTAGAGTGTAAC
>CAZKPD010000036.1:0-15056 GCA_964554585.1 uncultured Rikenellaceae bacterium | reverse complement strand
GTAACAAATGAAATTCAGGGTGGTTGATTATAGGTTTTTTAGTTCCCTTTTTAAAATGTTTAACGCAACATCAGGGTAATGGGAGCTTAGCAGGCCCATAGCTGAAAAGATATAGCCTTTATCTACCATATATTTTGGGTTACGCGGTTTGGCATAGGTAAGATCGCTACTTTCCCATTTAACCCCTTCCAGTATCTGCTCCGGATTATGGCTATTGATAATGGCACCGCCAACACCAATAACGTAGGGTATGGCCGATAGGTCTTTGCCCGTTAGGGCAAAGACCTGCCCAAAGGGCGTAAAAACAGATTGGAATGTACCCACATGCCTTTCGGTAGCTACTCTTACTGCGTTATGTGCCAATAGTTGCTCTGCCTTCTCTTGAGTGGACGAGGGTTCGGGAAGCAGATGAGGCTGATGGATAACCCGTTCAACCCATTGCTTAACCTCTTCCACGTTCAACCCCATCTCGTTTGAAACAGCATCCAAATCAACGGTTTCGGCCAATGAGGATAGGCTGTACCTCATACCTAAGTCGCCTTCAACAGTGCGCTTGCTAAAGGGTTCGGGTAAACCCCTAACGGTAACGTTTTCGAGGGTTGGTTTGCCATCGGCAATGGAGTATACATCGGTGGTGGCTCCACCCAAATCCACGGCCATCAAGTCGCCAATCCCTTTACCTGTTTTAGTACCGATACTTAGCAGCTTACACCCATTAAGCACAGCCAATGGGGTAGGGATAATATCGTAATTGCTGAGCTGTTGAATTTTGCTTAGCCCTTTAGCCTCAATGATTTTGTGGATAAACAGTTCGGTGATTTGCTTTTGGGCAGGCTCAATATTGAGCTTATTAAATTCAGGCATTACGTTTTGGGTAATCACAAAGGGCTTGCCCGAAGCGGTGAAAATCTGTTCAATCTGCGATGAAGCGCTTTTGTTGCCCGCCACAATAGTGGTAAAGGATCGACCCACATCACACAACCTTTGGGCGTTGGCAATAATCACATCCTTATTTCCTCCGTCGGTTCCTCCACAAAGCAATACCAAATCCGGATCTATCGCATTAATTTCCTTTTGCTCTTCCTGAGAAATTTCGAATGAATAGGTCTTAACTACTTTTGCACCTGCACTGGCTGCAGCCAATTTGGCCGCTTTAGCGGTTAGCTCGGGCACTAACCCTAGAGCAACCATTTTTAAGCCACCGGCAGCACTGCTACAGCAGATTAGCTGGTCATAGGAAAAATCTTTCACTTGCTTTTTTAGCTGATCTAGCGCATTAGTAAACCCCTCCATCACATCGGTTTGGATGGTAGTAAATGCGGACGATGTTCCTATGATAACCTCTTTTTCGAGGTTAATGGCGGTTAGCTTGGTGAAGGTACTACCTATGTCAGCGGTAAGAATACTCATTTAAATAACTGGAAAAAAGAAGCGTGAAACAGCAAAAGTAATCTCAAAGATGCAACACTAAATACTATTTAAGTAGCTTGTCCAAGTCGGCAATGCAGGTTTCAACGGTTGTGCCCGGGGGATAGGCCTTAGTAAACCCCATGGCAGTAAAACGTTTTTCAACCTCTTTAAAATCCTGTTTTCCAACTACCAGATTACCTCCGGCCAGTAAGGGAATATCTTTTAGTCCGGCCTCGTCGCATTTTTCACGTAATCCATGGCAGTCAATCTCTCCATGACCATACAGTGAAGAAACTAGAATGACATCGGCATTGGTTTCTACTGCAGCTTCGATAAATTCCTCCTGCGATACCATAACCCCAAGGTTAATTACCTTATATCCGGCCTCTTCAAGGGCAAAGGCCAAAATTTTATTCCCCACAGCGTGTACATCTGCACCAATTACACCTGTTACAATTGTTTTCCCATTCATAAAGAATAATCTTTAAATTGATTCACAAAACTACTGTTTTATAAGGTATAAGCGAAAAATAATAGGATCTAAGTTTGCTATTATAAAACAGTTTGATACATGGTTTATAACATTTTTTTTAAGCCTGTAAGAGTCATATATTTGAGAGTTCATAGGGAAAAGGCGCTTAGGAGAAAAAGGAGTAAGATTTTGGTGAATTTTGTTGTGCAGGTTTTGTTGTACTGAAAACGCGATGAAACAGCATATGATTTCTGTTAAGCCTTATCCAAATCCTTTCAGTTTATCTCTTTTCTTGCATGAGATATAAGTTTAGACTACCTCCCTTTTCAATTTACTACATATTCATTACATTTGCTTATGGATATTGACATGTGGAGTTGATTCGCTTTATTTCTTTTTTTTAAATATATGCCAAAATACTGTTTATGAGAGGTTTTCGGTGTTTCGCAGTACTATCCCTACTCATTTTCCTAATTCTTGGTTTTTCCAAACGATCCATGGGAAAATCGGTGTTAGACTCGCTTATGCAAGGGTATGAAACCAGCCTTTACGATTCTTTGCGTAGCCGATATGCCATTGGAATAGCAGAATACTATGCTACTTCCGATTTTGCCTTATCATTCCACTATGCCGAGGAAGCATTGAAATTTGCAGATCGGAGCAAGAGTAAAAGGCTGAAAGCCCAAACATTAAATGCGCTTGGCACCATCTATTTTTATCAGGGACTATTAGACATATCTATTAGCCACTATCATCAGGCTATGGATATTTATAGTGAAGTGAAAGAGAGCCTTGGGGTTGTAAACTCATTAATTAACCTGGGAGGAGTATTGCTACAGCTTCATAAATTTGAGGAGGCACAAGTGTACTTTCACGATGCGCTCACCCAATTGGCTGATACCCGTTCAACCGACGATGGTGCCATTCCATCACATCAGGCCATTACCCTATACAATAATTTGGGGATAGTGCACGAAAACCTAGGGGAGTATAATCAGGCTATTGATTATTACCGAAGGGGGATTTGGTTGGCAAAAGAATCGGTTGATTCAATGCGCTATCTGGGCAATCTTTATAACAATTTAGGCAGCTGCTATATTAAGAAGGGGGAGTATGCAGAAGCCCTTCAAAGTATTAACTCTGCCATGCTTGTTCGGAAGGAGCTTGAGGATCAACTGGGTTTTGCATCATCGTACCGAATGCTGGGTATTATGTATAAATTGAAAGGGAATACCGAAGAGGCGCTGAAAAACTTTTATACCGGATACGGTTTGGCTACAGCGGAGGGCAGCTTGTCTATCCTGCTATCCATTAGCGAGCAGCTGTATGAAATATATTACGATTCTCATAAGCCCGACTCTGCTTTAAGAGATTTCACTCGGTTAGAGCTACAAGCCAAGTATAAAACCGAACAAGAAAGATTGGAATTTCAACAGCGAAAACAATCCATGCGCTCCCTTTATTTTGGGATTATCCTAGTGCTTTTGCTCATTATTTCCGGACTATTCTTCTTCCTTTCTCAAAGTCGGCTCCGGAGGACAATGCTTATGAATGCCAATATGCAGCTGGAGCTCGAAAAGAATGCGCTGGAAATGGAGACCATAGAGCAAGATTTGGAAATCAAGAATAAGGAACTGACTACCAGTGTTATTTATCAGATTCAGAGGAATGAGCTGCTAACTGAGGTCGCTGAAAAGCTCATGTCCTTTTCCAGAAACTTTAAGCAGGAGGATCGCAAGCTGATAAGTGATATTGTTAAAGATTTGCTAAGCGTAAAACAGGACAGCATTTGGGAAGAGTTTGAGGCTCGTTTTCACCAGGTACATAACAGCTTTTACCAAAACTTGAATAAGGTTCATCCCGATCTTTCGCCCAACGAGCGGAGGCTGTGCGCCTTTTTAAGGTTGAATATGTCTACCAAAGAAATTTCTTCCATCACGGGCCAATCCATTCGAAGCATTGAAGTGGCTCGTACACGTCTTAGAAAGAAGCTCGATTTGACCAATTCCGAAATTGGACTAATTGAATATCTTTCAAATATATAACATTTTTATATACAGGGTAGTAGCGTTTTTTGTAGCAATAATGTTGCAGGTTAAATACCTGCTTGTTGCACAAAAGCGCAGCTAAGTTGTTATTAAAGGGGGCCATAGTTATTTTGATTCATCCTACTTTTGATGCGTTAAAACTTGTCACAATTCAGCAAACATAATTTTTCACTTAATACAGATTAGCATGACTAAACGATTATCATTACAATTAATTTCAACAATGTTACTGCTTTTGATCTTTAGCTTTGGCGCTATTAGTGCAGAAAAGGCAGTTTCGGCTAATACAGTAAATACTACAATCGCTAAAGATGGAGTTGCTCTACCTTTTATTGAGGGTTTTGAGGATCAAACATTCCCTCCAGCAGGATGGACCATCTATAATGTTGATGGTGCTAGTCCGACATGGACTCAACATGTAATGTTTAACCATACCGAAGGGGGAAGTAATTCTGCCTTTCATAGTTACGGGTCTCCCAATCAGGATGGATGGATGGTAACTCCTAAAATTGAGCTGCCAACCGAAGGCCCTCTTTACCTTTCATTTTGGAGTTTTAACGCAGACCCTTCTTTTTATGTAAAGAACAGTGTGCTTGTAAGCACTGGCAGTGGAAACCCTGCAGATAATGCATTTGTTGAGATGTGGACAGAGGAGTATCCGGAGGCTGAATGGAAGCAATATGTTGTAAACTTGGCTGCTTATGCCGGAGAGGAAGTGTTTATAGCTTTCCGCTATGAGGGCGATTTTGCACATGAATGGCTTGTTGACGACGTTTCTCTGGGAGAAGATCTGGATGATGCACCCCATATGGTTGTTCATCCAACCGAGGTTAACCAAACCCTACCTGCGGGAGGTTTGGGATCAAAAACATTCAAAATTTCCAATAACGGTATTCTCGATTTAACCTATGAGGTAACCATTGCCGATGGTACAAATTGGTTAACCCTTTATCCTGCAACAGGAAGCGTTCCCGGATTCTCCAGCAAGATAGTTACGTTAGATTTTAATGCAGGAACTTTGCCGTTAGGCACCTATTCAACAACACTTACGGTTACCAGTAATGATGAGGACAACCCAACGGAAACTGTAACTGTTACGCTTAACGTTATGGAAGCCCAAGATATTAAATTCACGATAATGTATGATGATTACACTTTCCCCACAGCTATTTCAACCGATGGAATGTATGTGAGTGGTGTGGATTGGGGTGGAGAGGCCAGCTACTTATGGTCAAGCGCTAATGGAATCACCTTCTTCCCCGGAGATGGTCAGGGTGTCAGTAGTAATGGCTTGGTTGCAGGATCTTTTACCGGAACCTATGGCGGACAGAGTGGTGTAGAATTAGCTGGTATTTGGAATCCTGAAACCAATGAATGGCAGTTTTTAGGTGAAAATCCTAACTCGACGCAGGGTACTGCTGAGTGGTACAATAATGGATATGGCATATCTGCCGATGGAAAAACGGTAGTAGGAATGCAGTGGTATCCAAGCTGGACCGTGAAGGCTTTTAAATGGACGGAGGATGAAGGGTATGAAATGATTGGTGGTACCATTACAAGCAACTCCCGTGCAAACGGTATTAGTGCTGATGGAAGCGTTATTTATGGTTGGGCTGAGCCTTTAGGCCCAAGAACTCCTGTAGTTTGGTATAATGATGAGATTATCTACATAGATAACAATAAAGGAGGAGAGGCATTTGGAGCTTCCGTTAACGGAACCTATGTAACAGGTAATCTTGATGATAAAGGATTTATCTGGTCAAAAACCAAAGGCACAATCCTTTTTGACAATGAGCTAGTTGATGGAGAGATCTACCCGTTAGAAGTTCTTGAAGATGGAACCGTATTCGGTTATACCGTTGAAGGATTTCCCCCGATGGTCGATATGCGTAGAGCATTTGTAAGACACCCCAACGGCGTAATGGAAACATTTAATGATTATGTGATTGGACGTGGTTGGTTTGATGTTGAGGAGTGGATTTTCTTTGCCATTAGCGCTGTTACTCCCGATGCTAATATGTTCGTCGGTTCTGCTCAAACACCCGAAGGCGAATGGATTTCATTTGTACTAGACTTTACTTCTGGTACCCCAAGCATCCAAGTTAGCGTTACAGAGATTTATCAGGAGATGATTTATGGAGAGCCTGAAACACAAACTTTCACCATTGACAATGTGGGTGAGGCTACTTTAGCCTATAGCATTGATGTTAGCTATTTAGATGCAAGTGACTGGTTAACTGTGTCTCCTAAATCCGGAACTATCCCTGCCGAAAACTATAATGAGATTACATTGACTTTTGATACTGACATAGTTAATAACGCAGAGTATCATGCAAATCTTGTTATTACCAGCAATGATTCAGAAAATGCAAGTATAACCATCCCTGTTACTTTGAAAGTGGAGGTGATTAACTCAGTTCCTGAAATTGCTTCGGCTATGATTAGCGTTTACCCCAATCCTGCATCGGATATGGTAACCATCAGCTCAAAAGAATCTATTGAAGGCATTACCATTGTAAACGTGTTAGGGAAAACCGTTTATACCAGAACTGCTTACGGAAAAGAGGAGATGACAATTGATGTGTCTCAGCTGGAAGCCGGAATGTACGTTATACGCGTTGCAACAAATCAAAAGGTGTATAACCAAAAATTGCAAATCAAGTAAAGGTGTTTTCATATAGTTAAGTTTAAGGTAAGCCAAAAGGGGAGGTGTTTTATTACCTCCCTTTTTTATAGCTTTTTCTGGGAGCTATGTTTTACTAAATGACGATATTTGAAACAAAAAAATGAAAGGAGTACTCTACCTGATACCCACCACTCTTGGTGGTGAACTGTGGGAGGAAGTAATTCCTCAGTACGTGGCAACCATCACGCGTAATATCAGCTATTTTGTGGTAGAAGATATGCGTAGCGCTCGGCGGTATCTCTCAAAATTGGGAATGCCCTTATCTATTAGTGAATTGAATTTTGAGCTGCTCAATGAGCATACTCCCCCTGAAGATGTGTCTAAGCTTTTGCAACCACTCCTTAATGGCGAAACAGTTGGATTACTTTCCGAAGCGGGTATTCCTGCTGTGGCCGATCCGGGAGCTACGTTGGTGGCCTTAGCTCATAAGCAAGGAGTAAGAGTTGTTCCTTTGGTGGGACCCAGCAGCATTATTATGGCGTTGATGAGTAGTGGATTTAACGGACAAAACTTTGCTTTTGTAGGATATTTACCCATTAAACCGAAAGAACGGACTCAACGCATTGTAGAGTTAGAAATGCGCTCACGCCATGAGAACCAGTCGCAGCTCTTTATTGAGGCTCCCTATCGAAATAATCAGCTGTTACAGAGTTTGGTTGATACGCTTAAATCCGAAACTTTACTGCATATCTCGTGTGATTTAACGCTTCCCACCCAGTTTGTATTTACGCAAAGCGTAAAGGATTGGAAGAAAAAAATGCCCGATTTGCATAAGCGACCGAGCATTTTTGCAATACATGCACTGTAAAAAAATGAGGTTATTCTTCGGCTTCAGCGTCAGTTTCAGCCGGAACAGTCCCTTTAATACTTAGCCTGAAAAGTAGAGGCGTATACGCAGGAATAGTGCCCGAACCCTTTGCGCCATAGGCAAACTTGCTAGGGATAAGTACCAATGCATTGCTTGGTGCAACTAGGTTCTGGAGAGCTAACGAGAATCCTTTGATATACGCATCGCCACCCACTTCTACTTTTAAAGGATCATAGGAATTGCTAGAGTTGTAAATGTCATTCTCAGTGGCTATCTCTTTGTCGTTGGTATCAAAAACCCAGCTATCAAGAAAAGTCCCCGTATAGTATAGGGTAACCGTATGTCCAACTTCTATGCTATCAGTTACTTGCTGGAAAGGTAAATCGGTATACGAATTTTCAAGGATATAAATACTGTCTTTAAATGCGTTTTCAAGGGATAGCTCCGGATAGTGCTCGCTAATAAATTGGTTGATAAGTTCTTGTTCGTATGCCAGAGGGTCTTTGACCACTTTTTTTAGTTCCACATCCATTATAATGGATGAATACGGGAGCATGCCTTCGTGCCTTTTAGCTCCATAAGCAAGCTTTGACGGCATAATCAGCTTGGCAATCCCTCCCTCTTTCATGTACGATAGCCCTTCAATCAGCCCTTTAGGAAGCGCATCGGATTTTTCTTGATACGCTACATAGTAAGGATGATAATGAATATACGGAGAATAAAAATCATAGAGATGTGCCGTACTCTTATCGGTGGTTTCGTACACGTAATCATCGAGGTTTCTACCTGTAAAGTCATAAAGCATAAAATCATCATCGCTTAAGGTAGCTCCATCCCCTTCGTGTTCAATAATATAGTATAAACCCGATTCGGTTGGTTTAGCATCAGGATAGTGTATGCTCATATAGGCATTGAGCCTAAGCAGCTCATCAGATTCTTGTTCATCAACTTCTATTTCGCAAGAACTAAATGCGAAGACTCCGATTATGGGTAAAAGCAAGAAAAGGACCTTTCTTCTCATTGTATTACTGATTTGTATTGAATACTATCTAACTGTATATGATATAACATAGGTTCATAAGGTTCAATGGTGTCGTTACCGTTAATCCCAAAAGCCAAGCATGAGGGTAATACCAGCTGTGCCTGTTCGCCTTTTTGCAGCCTTAAAAATCCGTAAACAAGCCCTTCGAGCAAGTTTTCTTCATTTAGGGCAACTTTTAAGGTTTTTGTGGGAGGCTCAAGATTACCTTCTTGGCGTAGCGACTGACCACTAATTTTCACGAACAGCGTATCGTTGAGCGTAAAATCAGACTCATCAAATGAATGGTCAAGCATCTTAATCCAAAAACCTAAACTGTCGGGTACAAAACCCTGTGAACCCTGCACAAAGGTATGTATAAATTTTTGCTCTTGGGTAATCTGAGGATTTTTAACGTAAATTATGAAGATGTCGAATGCTATCGGAGACCACGGAGGGAGTGAACCCATGATATCGCTACCATACCCAAGCTCTGAGGGAAAGAGGAGGGTTCCCAATTCTCCTTCGCGGCAGAGCATAAGCCCGCGGTTTAACCCGGGAATGAGAGGGGAATGGCCGGCAATGGTTTCAAGGGGTGCAAAATCTCTAATGGTAGTATCGAGATTAAACTCTAGTGCCACGTCAAGAATATTGGTATCAAACACTTCGCCCTTGAGCGTATAGCCAACGTAGAGAAAGGCAATGGAGTCGTTAGTGGCAATCTGGTAGCCAAAACCCTTATTACGAATGGCGTAGTAAACACCATCCTGTTTGATATAGCTAAGGTTGTTTAGCTGCAAATATCTCTCTATAAGATTATCCTCTTTAACCCGCCGATCATCATCGGGGGAACCACTACACCCCATGAGAATAGATACAGCTAAAAGGGCGAAAAAAAGAAACCTATGGGTCATTAATTTTTTGTTTTAACCTCCATCACTTCCACCTCAAAAATAACAGGTGTGAATGCGGGAACAATTCCGGTTGAGCTGCCCCCTTGGCCAAAGGCCAAATGGGAGGGGATGATAAAGAGTGCTCTTTCTTGGGGGTACATCATGCTGATGGCCTCTTCCAGACCGGGTATAACTTGCCATTTTTGACCATAAACAAACTGAAAAGCCTCATTCCGTTTACGGGTGGAATCAAAGTATCTTCCATTAAAGAACCTGCCTTCGTAGTGTACGGTTAGGGTATCGCCAAGCTGAATTTTTTTGCCTGTACCTTGCTCGATGGGGATATAGTAAATGCCCGATGCAGTTTGCTCAAAATCGTTGGTTTGCTCGTTGATATACTGTTTGAGAAGTACCTTTTCGTATTCGCCAAAATCTTCAATCCAGTGCAAAAAGGTTTCCTTTTCTAGAGCATAGGTTTTCTCTTCCATAATGCCCAACATTTTTATATCTACGCGGATAAAATCGTCGGATTTGAAGAACTGGGGAACAGCAGCCTCAATGGTTTTTGTAAAAAAATCGAGGGCCGAGAGGTAAAACGTAGCGCTATCTCCTGCAGCCAGCATGGTAAAACATTCATCAACAGATCCTATGAATTGGGGTTCCGTGAGCTGAAAAGTGCGGGTTCCGGTAAAGAAAAGCGAATCGGATGGTGTACGGTAGGAGATAAGGACATTCACAAAATCGGTTGGTTTGGCCTTTACATCGCTCTCACCAATGGTTACCAGCTTATAGTGAATATTTGATTTGGTAACGCTAAAACCGGGAAATAGGGCAGACTGGTTTCCACAGGAAACCAGAAAACCTAGTATGCCGACTGTAAATAGAGTTTTAAAGTACTTCATGCGGATAACACTTTTAGTTGCTCTTTATAGGCTTGTAAAGTTAACTAAATTAGGCTATTTTTTTATCACTTCGAGCAATTCTACATCAAAAACTAAAATGGACAATGGCGGAATCTTGTTGTTATCACCCAAAAGCCCATGGCCAAGGTGAGGGGGAAGTATAAATTTCCCTTTCTGCCCTTCGTGCATTAGCAGGATACCCATCTCGAGACCGGACTCCACACCACCCTTACCGACCAGAAACTCTTTGGCATCTTTATGCTTGGTGGTATAGCACAGCGTACCATCTAGCAGTGAAACGCTGTAGTTAATGACTACAATATCGTTAAGTTCAACCTTATGCCCGGTGGAATCGCCCCACACCAGATAGTAAAGTCCTGCACTATTCTCTATCATGCCCTGCAGTTGCATTCGCTCCATATAGGCCTCTATCTGCTCCCTATCCTTATCAACTAGCACCCTGTTAATATGTTCCAGCCGTTTTTTTGCTTCACGTGGGTTGAAGGGCGCATCATCCTTTGGATTCCTCGTTTTGCATCCCGTTAAAAGGATGACGGCAAGTACCATAAGGACAGTATATCTGCTCATGCTATGTATTAAGCTGATCTGCATATTCTTCTATAACTCTGCTAAACAGAGCCTCAGTTTCGGCTAGGCCCATAAACGATTTGCCACCGGCCGCATTTCTGTGGCCACCCCCATTAAAATACTTTTCGCATACCTCATTAACCGGGAAGGCGCCACTAGAACGTAGCGAAACTTTAATATAGTTTGTGTTTTCTACAAAAAATGCCGAAAAAACGATGTTCTCAATGGATAAAGGGTAATTGACAAATCCTTCTGTATCGCCAATTTTGTACCCAAATTCGCGAAGTTCCTTTTGGGTTAATGATATATATGCGGATCGCTTTTTGGGAAACACATGCATTTTATGCGCTAGGGCATGACCTAGTAGCTTCATTCTGTTCTCGGAAAAGGTGTTGTACACCTTACGCTGCGCCAAATCCGTATCGACACCAATATTCACCAGCTGCGAAACCACTTCAAAAGTTCTAGGATTGGAGCAGCCGTAGCTGAATGATCCGGTATCCGTCATAATCCCCACATAGATGTTTAATGCTGCATCGGCGGGTAAAGTGGAGTGCCCCGGTAAGCCAATCCCGAATTCATATACCAGTTCGGCAGTTGAGCTCACGTTAGTGGCCCAAATGCTATGGCTAAAACCTGGCTCAGGGTGTGGATGATGATCAATTAAGATTTTAGTGCCACGTGCCTCAACAAAAGGGAGTGTAAGGTTTTCCAACCTATCTGGCCCATTGTAGTCCAGTGCAAAAAGGATATCGGCAGTAGATATAAGCTGCTCTGCCTGTGCTTTGTTAAGGGTGTGAATGGTAATTTGATCAACTCCCGGAAGCCACTTTAAAAAGTCGGGCAGCTCGTTGGGCAATACCATGTGGGCATGAATGCCTTGCATTTTAAGGATATGATATAAACCAAGCATGGAGCCAACCGCATCGCCGTCAGGGTTATGATGTGAAGTGAGAACTATGTTTTGTGCCGAGGTCAGTAGCCGGCTGATACTAAGAATTTCTTGCTTAAACACTATGTATATCGATTTATATTTTGGTAAAACTCAAAGTTAGCATAAAAGTGAATGGATGATTAAATAAATGGTGCTAAATTAGGGGAATAAATGTAAAGCGTATGAAAACGAATCGAACTTTTGCCATGATTAAGCCCGGAGCCATGGCCAAGAATGTATACGGCGAGATTTTACAGCAGATTATCGCTTCGGGATTCCGGCTTAAGGCCATTAAACTGCTCCGTTTGAGCATAGATGATGCGCGCCAATTCTATGCAATCCATCAGGGAAAAGAGTTTTTTGCTAAGCTGACCGCCTTCATGAGCTCGGGTCCGATAATTGCTTTAGTACTCGAAAAAGAGGATGCGGTTCAAGCATTTCGCGAGCTCATTGGGAATACCGATCCGGCAAAGGCTGCGGCGGGAACCATTAGGCAGCAATTTGGCGAAGACATAACCAATAACGCTGTACATGGTGCTGACAGCTCTGAGAATGCTCAAATAGAGTGGTCGTTTTTTTTCGCGCAGCGAGAAATTTTGCCTTAGCGAAGTATAACTTCTTTTACGTGGTCGGCTCCCAGATGCTTATTGATTGCCTTGGCAATCTTTGAGCGCTGCATGGCTAGCTCTTGGCGTAGGGGGGCCGATTTGAGGTAAACAAACAGGGTTCCATTCTTAAAGCATACGCTATTGGTCAGCTTATTTATGTTCGCCCCCATCACCACAGCCCACGAGCTGGTGATTTCTGTTTCTTTAATCTTATGGATATGCTTATACTGAGCCAAGAATTCATCTAAAGCTTCACCCAAGCTAAGCGTGTTGGATTTTCGTGCCATAGGGTTAGCGTTTAGAGGTTTCTACTACTTGTTCTTGTGAGATAGTGAACAGCCTATATCCTGTATCAATAGACTGCAAAATTGAGTTGAGCCTTTCAGGGTTAGTATCGGTTATAAAAATTTGCCCAAACTCATCGCTAGAAACCAATCGGACCAATTGCTCAACCCGCTTCATATCCAATTTGTCAAAAATATCGTCGAGTAGTAGGATGGGTTTTAGTTGAGCAATTTTTCGGATAAAGCTGAACTGGGCCAGCTTGAGCGCAATGAGATAGGTTTTTTGTTGACCCTGCGAACCTTCCCACTTGATGGGGTTTTGATTGAGCGTTAGGATAAGGTCATCCTTATGTATCCCTTGGCTGGTGTGCTGAAGAATACGATCTTTATCCCAACTCTCCTTTAGCAGTTCGCTAAGTCGACCATCCTCAAGGTTTGAGCGATACACCAGCTCAACCTTTTCGGCTCCTTGGGATATGGCGTTGTAGTATTCTTGAAAAATAGGCGTAAGCTGTTGGGCAAATTCTTTGCGCTGAATAAAAATGGGGTGAGCCAAGCTGTCCAGCTGCTGATCGATTACCTCGAACAGGTCGGAGTTATAGCTTCCCTCTTTCCAAAGGCTCTTCAATAGTCGATTCCGATTGGCTAGGAGTTTATTGTATCGGAGTACATCGTCCAAATAGGGTTTATGGTATTGCGAAATAACACCGTTCATGTACTTTCTTCGCTCATCGCTGCCATCGAGTATGAGTGATGAGTCAGTGGGGGCAATCATAACAATGGGAATGTGCCCTATATGTTCGGCCAGGCGTTGGTATTCCTTGTCGTTGCGCTTAAAGGTTTTTCCCTCGCCCTGTTTTACGGCGCAGTATATATTCTCCGCCTTTTCAAGTCTAGTGTAGGCACCCTGTATCACAAAAAACTCGCGGGTATGCTTTACGTTTTGATAGTCGGCAGAGTTAAAGTTACTCTTACACATGGAAAGGTAGAAAATGGCATCCAGAAGATTGGTTTTTCCTTCGCCATTATCACCCACAAAGCCGTTCATTTTTGGATGCAGAGCAATTTCAGCTTGATCAAACGACTTGAAATTAAGAAGGGTTAGCTGATTTAGTTGCATCGGAATCCGATTTTTTGGTTTGTTGGACAAAGGTAATTATAAATGGCCAATGAAAATAGTTTACCAAATATTTCAACATAACCTAAAAACCATTACTTTTGCGCAGGAAAACTGTTTTTTTAGAAAGATTTGAGAATAACACTATTTACTTTTTAATTATAAGAATGGCAAAGTCAAAAAAAGAAGCTCAAAGCACCGGAGCAGAAACCCTAGAGAATGCGCTGACCAGAACAGAGCAATACATTGAGAATAATCAGAAAAGCCTGACCATTATAGTATTGGCTATTGTGGTAATTGTGGGTGTGTTTTTGGGATACCGCAAACTGTACATTGCGCCTATGGAGAAAGAGGCTCAAATACAAATATTTGCCGCTGAGCAGTATTTTGAGGCAGATTCATTCCAACTAGCCCTATATGGTGATGGAAACTATTTAGGTTTTGTTGACGTGATTGACAGCTACGGAGTAACTAAAGTGGGTAATTTGGCCCGTTACTATGCAGGGATCTCATACAGAGAATTGGGCGAGTATGAAGAGGCTTTAAATAACCTGAAGCGTTTTAGTCCTAAAGATAAAATGATTGGATCTATTGCTTATGGTGCAATTGCTGATTGCTATGCAGAACTTGGTAAAGTTGATGCAGCAGCTAAACAGTACCTAAAAGCAGCCCAGTATGGCAAAAATGATTTTTCATCGCCCATTATGCTGATGAAAGCCGGAATGACTTTCGAAGAGGTTGGAAACTTTACACATGCGCTTAAAGCGTACGAAACCATTAAGAAAGATTATCCCAAGTCCACTGAGGCACGTGATATTGATAAGTATATTGCTAGGGTTAAACTAAGCCTGTAGTAATCATATGCTTTATATGGAGAACCAACCCTCAACAGGTTGGTTCTCTCTATTTGTATACAACCCAATTTTTTAATCCAAAAGTTATAAAATCATGGCTACTTACCTTCAAAATTTGTCCTCATACGATCCTAATCAAGTGCCCCAAGGGGATGATATGCGCTTCGGAATTGTTGTGTCCGATTGGAATATGGGTATAACCCATGCTCTTTTGCGCGGAGCATTCGAAACGTTGCAAAAGCATGGAGTGAAAGAGGAAAACATATTAGTAAAACATGTTCCGGGCAGCTTTGAGCTAATTCTGGGTGGACAGCTAATGGCAGAGAATGCCGATTTGGATGGTGTAATCTGCCTAGGTTGCGTTATTCAGGGCGAGACACCCCATTTTACCTATGTGTGCCAAGGGGTTACTCAGGGAATAGCACAGCTGAATA
>CAZKPD010000035.1:0-20265 GCA_964554585.1 uncultured Rikenellaceae bacterium | reverse complement strand
GGCCATACCCGAAATGGCGGTAGTGCCATCGGTACTAACCAGCGTACATTTAATGGTGCCAATGTGCTTCTCGGTGTTTACCTCAACCACCTCAAATTGTGCCTCATAGTCCACATCCACAAACACGGGGGCAAAGAATTTCATCTCCTGTGAAAGGTATATGGTTCCTTCTCCCGGAAACAGGGTTCCAAACACTTTGGAGAAAACTGCTCCCGAAAGGAATCCGTGAACGATGGGTTTTTTGAATATGGTTTTGGCTGCATACTCAGCATCTATGTGGATAGGGTTGAAATCGCCGGTTACCTCGGCAAATTTCACCACATCGGCCTGAGTAAATCTAACGCTATGTTTGTATGTATCTCCTTGTTTAATCATTCTTTCATTCAATTTAATGGTTAATCAATTAGCATTTTTTTAGGATAAGGGCTGTACCCATACCGCCACCAATGCAGAGCGATGCCAAACCGTAGGTTTTATTGCTGCGAATCATCTCGTAGATAAGGCTAACGGTGATGCGGTTGCCCGATGCTCCAATGGGGTGTCCCAATGCAATGGCTCCGCCATTTAGGTTGCAATACTTATCAAACCAGTCGGGGGTTACACCATGGTCGGTGCAGAGCTGCTTAATAACGCCTAGAGATTGAGCGGCAAAGGCCTCGTTCAACTCCACTACTTCCATATCGGTAAGTTTCATATTGGCATTTTTAAGCGCATCGGCAATGGCAGGAACGGGTCCCATACCCATAATGGCGGGGTCAACACCACCCTGACCGGTGGCCACAATCTCTGCCAGTGGGGTTAAGCCATACTTGGCCACTGCCTCCTCGGAGGCAACCAGCACAAACGAAGCACCGTCGTTAATACCCGAAGAGTTACCTGCGGTTACGCTGCCATCCTTTTTAAATGCGGGGCGTAGCTTAGCTAAGATTTCGGGGGTAGTGGAACGGTTTACATACTCGTCGGTATCAAAAATAATGGTCTCCTTGCGGGTAGCCACTTCTACAGGAACAATCTCCTGTTTAAATCTTCCGGCGTCGATAGCTGCAGCGGCTTTTTGTTGCGATGCGAAAGCAAAAGCATCTTGCTCTTCGCGGGTAAGGTTATATTTTTCGACAATATTTTCAGCGGTTATACCCATATGGTATTGCCCAAAGGCATCTGTTAGGCCGTCCATAATCATATGGTCAATCATGGTGATATTGCCCATTTTTAGGCCGTTGCGCACAGTAGCAGGAACCACCATACCCGCATCGGACATGGATTCGGTTCCGCCGGCAAGGATAAGGTTGGCGTTGCCGGCCTTAATGCTGTTTACAGCATTGATTATGGATTTCATACCGCTACCGCAGATCATATTCACGCCGTAGGCGGGAACCTCGGCAGGAATACCGGCATTGATAGAGGCCTGACGAGCAATGCCCTGGCCCTGGCCGGCCATTAGGATATTCCCTACGATCACCTCATCTATCTTGGCAGGGTTTACTTTAGTTTCTTCAAGAATATTCTTAATAACGGTGGTTGCCAGTTGGGCAGCTTTTACATTACCAATGGTTCCTAAGAATTTGCCAATGGCGGTGCGCTTGGCGGCAACTATATACACTTTACTCATGATGTTATTGTTTTAATGGTTTAATATCTTGTGGAATAATTAGCTCGGCTTCGGTGGCCGCTTGAACCTCCTCAACGGTAAACTCGGGGTTAATCTCCCTAAGTACGATACCCTCGGGGGTAATTTCCATAACGCCCATTTCAGTGATAATCAGGTTTACCTGTCCGGCAGCGGTGAGCGGGAGGCTACATTTTTTCATAATCTTATGATTACCCTTAGCGGTGTGCTCCATGGTTAGAATTACCTTTTTGGCACCAATCAGCAGGTCCATGGCACCACCCATTCCGGGGGTCAGCTTGCCGGGAATCATCCAGTTGGCTAGGTCTCCCTTTTCGTCCACCTGAAGTGCACCTAAGAAGGTAACATCCACGTGTCCACCACGGATAATGCCAAAGGAGGTGGCGCTATCAAAGCAGGAAGCTCCGGTTTGCAGGGTTACAAATCCTCCACCCGCATTGGTTAGGTCTTTGTTTTCCTTTCCCGGTTCGGGGGATGGGCCAAGGCCGATCAGGCCATTCTCGCTTTGAAGAATAACGTTTACACCCTGCGGAATGTACTCAGGAATTGCGGTGGGTAACCCGATACCCAAATTAACCAAATTGCCATCTTTCAGCTCCAGAGCAGCTCGCCGTGCAATGGTTTCGCGTATTTGTTGTTTGTCCATAATTTAAATACGGTTATTAATAGAGTTGATGAATTCAAGGAAAAATGTTTTGCGTGCTAAGATAGCTAAAAAAGCATAGCGAGAGGGTATAATTCAGCGTGTTGTAACCCTTTTTTACAACAGGTTTTTATCATATTGTTAATGCTTTCAAGGCTATGTATAAGTATAAAATACTAAGAAAGTTTAAGATTTAATATCCTTTTCTATCTCATGTAAAGAGAGGTTGCTGCTCTGATTTACTTTTTTAAAAATACGGTCATGACAACTCCCACCAAAACCAGTATTCCTCCTATAATGTGAAAATGGTATAACCTATCACCAAGGATAATAACTCCGGCTAGGATAGTAACCAATGGGCTGAGATTGTTGAATACAGAGATATGTGAGGCCGGTATTTGGGATAGTGCATAGTTGGTTAAAAATGCGGTTAGCATGGACGAGAGCACGCCAAGGTAGAGAACAGCCCCAAGGAATTCGCCATGTTTTAACGGTTCCATAAAATAATGTAAAGTGCCTGCGCGTAGGTGTGTGGAAATGCTAAGCGTATTAAAAACTACAAAAGCTAACAGGGTCATCCATACGGTAATCTCCATGGCAGAGAATTGGGGCCCTATTTTTTTGCCTAAAATGTAGTATACCACCATGGAGCAAACAGAGCCGACCAAGAGCAAGATCCCTTTGAGGGATGAATGGCCCCCATTCCCACTGGTGGATACAACGATGTATAGTACCCCCGCAATGGTGAGCACAATTCCAATAGTTTGGAGTAGGGTGGTCTTTTCCTTCAAAAAAATGGTAGCAGCGATAAGCGTAAGGATGGGTAGTGACGCAAAAATAATACCTCCTTCGGAGGCAGTGCTATAGAGTAGCCCATAGGTTTGCAAAGCAAAGAGTAAAAGCGGATAGAACAGGGAAAGCAGTAGTAGTAGCCAGAATTTTTCTAACGTAGGGCGTGGAATATTTATCAATCCGAAAACTCTAAGAACAAAAATGGAAAGGGCAGCAGCAGTAAATCTGTGTGCCAGCAGATCCATAGCATCGGAATAATTTAAACCAATTTTTACAAAAATAAATGAGAATCCGATAATCAGCGTTACCAGGATTAGACCGGCGTAAGCTTGGCTCTGTTCTGATTTTGCATACATACCAATTGAACTTAGCAATACCCTTACTAGGATAGTATTTATTGAAGAAATACAAAGAAAAGGCTTTTTAGCCGACTATCCAACTTAGCAAACTGAGGCCGCTTGCTCTAGAAAAAAATATTTTTTGTGTAACAAAACGGCACGTTGGTCAAAAAAAAGAGAAAGAAGTCCATAAACGGATTAGCTGAAAGGGATAAGAAGCTAACTTTACGGTAATCCTTTTGAGAAAGTAATGGCTATGAATGCACTTAGAATTGATGGGACCATCGACTCACCTGATGTTTTTTTTGATCCCGAAACCCATGTTTTTACCATTTCCGGGATATCGCACCCTGAAAATGCCAAAGAATTTTATGATGTAATTCTAGACTGGCTTGATGAGTTTAATGATAGCGTGGCCGATAAGAGTAGCGTGAGCCTAACCATCGAATTTAATTTCAGGTATATCAACTCTACCTCATACAGGTACCTTAGGGATGTGATGAAAAAGATTGCAAATTTTCATCGGAATGGGATGGGGGCAAACATTATTTGGAAATACCACGAGGATGATGAAGACTTGCTCAATGAGGGGATGGTTCTTTTTGAATTGCCCGACATTAACCTGCCTTTCCAATGCGTACCCTATAGCTAGTATTCGTTACCCTTTTTTACTTTACAAAATCCTGACGCTCGTTTGCTAAGTTGCACAGGCATTTGTTTGTAGCATCAATTTTGATTTTCAATCCCCTCTATGTTTACCATTTGGACAAGCCTAATTGGATATCCTATTTTTTTCATACTTTTGCATCAATGTTAAAACTAAAAAACGAAATTTATGGCAAGCATTAGAGGCGTTAAAAAGGATATCGATTATCTGGTGAGTGAGGTTATTTCAGATTGCTACACCTATTTATACCTTAGCGACAACAAAAACAGAGAGCAGGTTGTTCAGATAATTGAAGAGCTGATTGGGCAGCGAAACAATTTTTTTGACAGGGTAAATAATCCTGAAAAGGATGCGGACAGAAAGCAAAATCGTCAGCATTACAAACAAATTTATAATGATCTTCTGGTATCGGTTGATGAATCGTTTACTAAGTTAAGCCAGCTGGTCGACTAGTGTTGATTTTTGGGATAGTGTAGTTAAGAACTGCTATATTTTTATTTTGAGCATTGGTTTGTAACAGTACTTATTCCGCATGGGATACAGAGTTCTTAAAACCCGTTATCAGGTTTTAAGAACTCCTTTTTTTGCTAATGGCATTTAAATGAAAGGCTTATGAAATACGACTTTTCTACTCATATCGACCGGAGGAATACTGCGGCCATTAAGCTGGAGAGGCTTGAACCCCTATTTGGCAATCCCAATGCCATCCCCATGTGGGTGGCCGACATGGATTTTGCTACTCCATCTTTTATTATCGACAGGTTGAAGCAAAGGCTAAACCATCCCATCTTGGGTTACACTATCCCCGATAAGGAGTTTATGGAGGCCATTGTGGGATGGCAAAAGAGCCGTCACGGCTGGAAAATCGATTCATCATGGATAACCCTTTCTCCCGGGATTATTGCAGGGCTTAACCATGCCATTCAGGCATTTACCCGTGAGGGGGAAAAGGTGTTGATTCAAACTCCGGTGTACCACCCGTTTTTTCATGCCACAGACAATAATGGGCGTAAGCTGATCCAAAATCCGTTAATCTACAAAGAGAACTCTTATTCCATCGATTTTGAAGCCTTTGAGAAGGAGATGGAGCAGGATGTAAAGCTGTTCATTCTTTGTAATCCACACAACCCGGTGGGAAGGGTGTGGACCAAAGAGGAGCTGACCCGTATGGCACAGATCGCCCTTAAATATGGGGTTCTTGTCATTGCCGACGAGATACATGCCGACCTTGTTTATGCGCCTCATCAGCATATCCCATTCGCAAGCCTTTCGCCCGAAATAGCTGATCGTACCATTACTTTTTCGTCGGCCAGTAAAACCTTTAATATTGCCGGTCTTAATACGGCCTATGGCATCATCTCCAATCCAACACTTCTGCAGTTATACAATAATCAGGTGGAGAGGAACGGAACCGGACACGGGAATATTCTGGGCTTTGAAGCCATGAAAGCAGCCTATACACCTGCAGGGCATGAGTGGTTGGAACAAGCCCTATTGTATATAGCTGAAAACATTGGCTTGGCTCGCGATTTTATTCAAAGAAATATCCCTAAAATTACGGTGGTTGAGCCTCAGGGCACCTATTTGCTGTGGATGAATTTTAGGGATTTTCGGATAGATCATCCCCAATTGGTTCATAAAATGGTTCACGAAGCCGGCATCGCTTTTAATGATGGTAAAATGTTTGGCGAGCCGGGAACGGGTTTCTTCCGAATGAATATGGCCACTCCAAGAGCGAATATTCAGGAGGTGCTAAACAGGCTTCATAAAACTTTTGGGGCGCTTTAGCGAGTTTATTTAGTACCATTTCCTTTTATTTTTTTAAATTGTTGTTACTTTTAAGGTGACCTTGCACTTTTGTGCTTGTAGTATGTTATATTGTCAGCGCTTTAGGTTTTCCCATAAAGATGAGAACAATACAGAGATACCTTCTTTATATACTCTTTTTGGTTAGCACTCTTACGGCTAAGCCGCTATGGGCACAAGAAAACGTACAAACTACTTTCAATAAAGATCTGCTCAAGCAGATTGATGAGGAAATTCGAAGGGAGACCTACGGAAAAATCTCAAGCATCGTAATCTATTCCGATAATAAGCTGCTCCATGAGGTGTACTATGGGTTTAATCAATCCACGAGCCTGCATCCCATCAGCTCTGTGACCAAAAGTATCACCTCTATTGCGGTGGGTGTTTGTCTTGATCAAGGGTTTATCGAATCGTTGGATGATCCCATTTATTACTATTTCCCGGAGTTTTTAGATGTTTTCTCGTCAAACCCTTTAAAGAAAAGAATAACCATAAGACACCTGCTTGCCCAAACCTCAGGTTTAAAATGGGATGAGTGGTCTGTTCCCTATTCCTATGCGGGCAATCCGCTGGCTGATCTGCGCGAAACGCATGGGAGTTGGCTTCCCATTATCCTTAGCCTTCCCATGGATACTATTCCGGGAACCCAATTCGTGTATAATAGTGCAGGGTCGGATTTGATTAAAGAGATAATTAGCCGCTCCTCGGCTATGGAATTTTTAGAGTTTGTAGATTACTACATTTTTAGACCCTTAAAAATTACCCATTATCGGTGGGACACCTATTTTGAGAATGGTCACCCGGCATGGGGGGGTATTTCGCTCACCACTCGCGATATGGCCAAGGTGGGGTTGCTTATGCTCAACAAAGGGCTATGGAAAGGCAATAGGGTAGTTTCTGAGGATTGGGTAAACCTTTCGACCTCTACAGCTGTTTCAATAAACGGAACGGGTTACGGATTACATTGGTGGATTAGCTATAAGGATAACCCTATCCAAATGTTCTATGCAGCAGGATATGGAGATCAATACGTGTATGTGATACCGAAACTTAAGATGGTTATTGCTGTTAATGGGCAAAACTTTACCAGTCATAAGTGGGATGCCGATAGCCTAACCTTGCTTACTAAGCTATTGAAAGCCTGTTCTTGTCAAAGCTAAAGAAGAAACCTAACCACTAAAACCCAATAATTATGGCAAATTTAAACACTACTTATCTGGGGATAAAGCTTAAGAACCCCCTAATCGTTGGAGCCTCCCCGCTTACCGCTGATCCGGAGAAGCTGCAAAAGCTTAATCATGCCGGAGCAATTGTCATTAAATCCCTTTTCGAAGAGCAGATTCAGCTGGAAGAGATGGAGATGATGAATGCTATGGAAGAGTATGCCAATCGGAATGCCGAGATGACCAGCCTTTTCCCTGCGCTTAAGCATGCAGGTGCAAAAGAGCATCTGCTAAAGCTAAAAATGGCCAAACAGAATATTGACATTCCGGTAATTGCCAGCATTAACGCCATTAATCAGGATACTTGGGCCGACTATGCCAAGCAGATTGAGGATACCGGAGTGGATGCCATTGAGCTCAACTACTACATTACCCCACGTAGCTTGGAGATGGCAGGCAGCGAAATGATTCAGAAAAGGGTTGAAACCCTTGAGAGGGTTAAGAAATCAGTAAAAATACCCATAGCCGTTAAGCTGAGCCCTTATTATACCAATCCGCTATCGGTAGTAAATACGATGGATCAGAAAGGGGCCAATGGATTTGTGCTCTTTAATAGGCTTTTTCAGCCCGATATTGATATTGAGAAGGAGGAGCTAAAGCAAAGCATTGTGCTTAGCAATAGCCATGATTTACGCATTGCTCTTCGGTTTACCGGTTTGATTTATGGAAATATTAAAGCCGATATAGCAACAGCAGGAGGAGTGTTAACGGGCGAAGATGCCATTAAGAGTATTCTTGCCGGAGCATCTGCATTTCAAGTTGTTTCATCTCTCCTGAGGAATGGCCCCAACTTTATAAAAACCATCCTAGACGATTTGAGTAAGTGGATGGATAAGAAAGGCTATGCGAATATTGATGACTTTAAAGGTAAACTTTCAAGAAATAAGCTTAGCGATCCCTTTGCTTACCGTCGTTCGCAGTATGTGGATATCCTATTACAATCCGAGAAGTATCTGTTTAAGGATTGGCAAAGATAGTTTAAGGCATTTTTTTCTTTATGTAATAATCAATTTTGTATCATCGGTAAACTAGTTAAGATGTTAAACTTTAAAAGGTTATTTTTTCAGATTGGGCTTTTTGCCCTAGCTCTCTCTCTCTTTTCATCATGTCAGTCTGCTAAAGACATTCGGGATGAAGAGTATGTTGTCATCCTCTCACTGGATGCTTTTCGATGGGACTATGCTGATTTGGTGAATACCCCTACGCTCAATGCCATTGCCGCACAGGGTGTAAAGGCCAAAGCGCTGATTCCGTGTTACCCCTCAAAAACTTTTCCGAATCACTATAGTATAGCTACCGGATTATACCCTGATCATCATGGGATAGTGAGCAATAGCTTTTACGATAAGGAGTTGGGTTTTTACTCCATTGGGGATAGGAATGCGGTTGAAAATGCGGCTTTTTATGGTGGCGAACCATTTTGGCTTACGGCCGAAAAACAAGGGCTTACAGCATTTACCTACTTTTGGGTGGGCTCTGAAGCCCCGGTAGGAGGTCAATATCCATCGCGCTGGAAAGAGTACGACCAGTCCGTTTCCTTTGAGAGTCGAATAGATACCGTTATCCATTGGTTGTCACTACCCAAAGAATCGCGCCCCCGTTTAGTGGCCTGGTATTTCCACGAACCCGATCATACAGCGCATAGGGATGGGGCTACAGGTGAAAAAACAATGGCTTTGGTTGAGCAGCTGGACAGCCTTGTGGGCGTTTTCGTTGATAGGCTTAATGAGCTACCATACGCCGATAAAATCAATTTTATTGTGGTCTCGGACCATGGTATGACCGATATTTCTCCACTGAGATATACCAATCTGTTGGATTATGTGGATAGGGATTGGTTCGACTACATTACAGGTAGCAATCCGTTGTTTAGCCTTCAGCCCAAAGAGGAGTATAGAGAAAAAGCGCTTGCAGCGCTTAGATCTGTCGAACATCTTAAGGTGTGGGAACGGAATGAGATTCCCGAGCGTTTACACTATGGAACGAATCCTCGTATTCTGGATATTATTGTTGAACCGGAACTGGGCTACAGTGTTGGGTTTACTTCCAACGCCGAACGTTATTCCGGAGGTACTCACGGATATGACAATGCGGAAACGGATATGCACGGCATTCTATACGCTATGGGCCCATCATTTAAAAAGGGGTATGCTCATAAGGCCATTGAGAATGTGAATGTGTACGGAATAATTACCCACATACTGGGTTTAACTCCGGCTCCTTATGATGGGAAATGGGAGGATGTGAAAGACCTTTTTAAGGAATAGCTGTTGCGGGGTTAGTCCCTAATACGCAGATCAACATTATGCTCGATTATGTAGTAGCACGCTTCACTGCAGCTATCATAGTCGAGCTTTGTTTTTAGCTTGCCGCTATTTAAAACATGGTATGGTCGGCCATTCTTAATGTATTCAGCCTTAAAAATATAATTCTGATTCGTTAGTACGGATATGTAAACTTTATCTCTGCTAACCAGTTCAGAGTACACTACATTTTTTTCATCGTATTTACCCTCATAAATAGTAATTAGCACTTCGGGGTTGGTCGAGTTTATGGTCAGCATAATCCCGATATCCCCATAGTAGGGTTCGTTACTGTAGCATTCGGAACAGTCAACCGGTGCCAAGCTGATTTCATCGCAGCTAATCATCAGTGGTAAAGTAAGAACCAAGACCAACGCTAAGTGAAAAATTCTTCTTCTCATCCATGCAAATGCTTACAACCAATCAATTTGCTTAAGCGCAATTTTAGGATTGGTAAGGTTAAAGCTGTAACCAGCTTTTATTTCCATAAAAAGAGGTTGTTTTTTTGTGTGGTGCATTCTATTATAGTGCGCTCCTAGCGATAGCATAAAGTTTTTCTTATGGAAGTTGAACTCTATGGAGGGTGAGATTCTTTTATAACTGTAGGGTTTAAAAGGATCATTCCCAATAGTGTAATTGCCCCATGAGTAAATTCCCATCGCTCCAAGAGCAATGGCAAAGTCGACATCTCTCATGATTATATTGGTGTAAATATTCTTTAAGGTGTATATAGAAATGGAGTTGCGAATTTCGAATAGCTGATAATCAGTGTAATCTGTTTCTATAACTATGCTCTTGTGGTAGGGCCTTAGGTTTAGTGTACTCCCAATGACCATGCCCACGGGCGATATCCTGATCGCGGTACCCAGTATAATATAGTTGTCGTTTCCGCTAAAAGTGATGCCCGAATACAAGTCAACTCTACTGATATAGGCCCTCTTTTTGAGGGGTACGCCATGATTATGAAGGAAGGTGGCCAGTTCCGGATAGCCTTTTCGGTAGGCTATATCGGCATAGCTAAACTTCTCGGAGTACTTATCTTTTGCTGCATTTTCAAGTATGAGTAATTCTATTGCTTGGTTAGCTCCGTTTTCTATGGCCAAGGAGAGAGCCGTATTCCCTGTAAGGTTTCGATCCAGAGGGTTAGCACCATAATCCAATAAAAGAGCGAGTAGGGTAGTATCATTAAATTGCGCAGCCACCATTAGTGGAGTGTAACCGTTCTTATCGGCCTTATTCACATCAGCCCATTGGTCAAGCAGCATTTCGGCCGTAAGGTCCGCACCGTAGTATATGGATAGTAGGAGAGGGGTATTGCCTTGAAAATCCGCAGAATCAATATGCGCTCCATACTCCACCAGCAGATGCGCTAAGTACGGATAACCACTTGCAGCAGCGTAGTGAAGAGGCGACCGGTTACTTTGGGTAATGGGGTGTACATTAGCGCCGTTAAGTAGGAGCAGTTCGGCAATACTGTCATGGTTATTAATGGTGGCATAATGCAACGCTGTGAACTGCTGACTGTTTGCCAAGTTCACATTGGCATGATGAGCAATCAGCTCTCTAGCTATGCTGTAGTGCCCTTTTTCTGATGCGTACATAAGTGCAGTAGTCCCATCCCAAATGGAAGCATTGGGACTTGCACCGGCAGCAATCAAGGTTTTTATAACATCCACGTGACCTGAGTCGGCATGTACAATCAGTAGAAAATCTAGCTGTTGTTTGAGCGAAGAGGGGGGAATACTAGCGTGATTTTCTTGCCCTTTAGCTGACATACTGCACAAAATGAGGGGTAGTGCAATAAGTAAAAACCAAATCCAGAGGGGAAAGAATCGGAATCTATTACGATTAGGGTTGATATGAATTGTGTTAATCACAAGAATAAAGTGTTCGGTTTCTTTATTTTCTGTTACTTTTGCTTCCCTCATTGCCGAAACAAAAATAGTTTCAATTGTATTGATGAAAAAATATTAGCCAACTTGTTTTGGCTTAAAAATAATAGTTTATCATTGTAAAAGGGTTTGCAAACCTGCATCTCTAACCCAAAAGAGTATTGGCATGAAAATTTTTCGTACTCTTCTTTTTGGATTTGTTTTTCTGATCTGCTCAAAAGGCATGGCTCAGAAAGCATCGCCTTATGCTAAATTCTCAGATAGGATCTTTTATGGAGGTTCTCTTGGTTTAACTGTAGGGCATGTTACGCAAATTGATATTATGCCCGTGACGGGCATCTGGATTTTTCCTCAATGGTCTGTGGGTATTGGAGGACGATACTCCTATTACAGCCATACGGGTTATGTTATTGGGCCAACTACCCGTCCCTCGAGAACTCATATCTGGGGAGGTTCGGTCTTTACCCAAATTCTACCTATTCCCGATTTTAGTGAAGTACTTCCTATAGATATTAAAGGAGGACTCTTTTTTCATGCTGAGTATGAAAAACTGCTAATTAATCGGCAGCTGGTTAATCCGCTGGTTACTACCCAGCCCGGGAAAACTTGGATTGACCTATATCTTATCGGATTGGGTTATAGGCAACGCCTAGGTGAAAAGGCTGCATTTAATATTATGCTGCTCTGGGATGTGTCCCCAGGAAGCTATTCGCCCTACCTAAACAATCCAATGATTAGGATTAATTTTACCCTTTAACCTGCTAGTTTTCTCCAAAAAAACGTCTCACCTCTTTCGCAAAAGCCCTATCCACAGCCTTTCCATCGCGGGTTTTGGCCAATCCACCACCTGCAGTTTCTTTATCGTCGTGGTGCAGCTTATCCCCTACCTCTTTCATTACCAACACCACCTCGTCGGGCGAAACGAATGACTTAACCCCACTAAGCGCCATCAGCGATGCGCTTATGGCAACCGATGAGAATATACCGTTTCGCTTAACGCAGGGCACTTCGACCAGCCCGGCTACCGGGTCACAAATTAAACCCAACGAGTTTTTAATGGCTAATATAAAACCTTGGATAATTTGTTGCGATGTACCGTCCTCCAGATAGGTGAGTGCTGCAGCGGCCATGGCTGCACCCGTTCCCACCTCTGCTTGGCAACCGTAATCGGCTCCGGCTGTGGTAACATCATTAAAAAGGATCATCCCCAAGAAGCCGGAAACCAGTATGGATTCTAAAATCTTTCTTCGAGGTGGCTTTTCCATTTCCGAGTAGGCCTGAATTACTCCCGGTAAAAGCCCGCACGAGCCAGCGGTAGGACAAGCTACAATCACTCCACACTTTGCGTTAACCTCGTTTACCGCCACTGCATAGGCAGCAGCTCGACCGTATATATTGTCAAAAAGCGGATGCTTTTTAACAAATTTGTTGATTCGGTGCGAGTCCTTTCCGGTTAGCTTGAGCAGCGATGGCTCATTGCTCTTAATCCCTTTTTTTACAGAGGCTTTCATTATTCGCCAATATTCGGCTACACGGCTAAATATCTCGTCGTGGGTAGTTCCCTGCAGATTTGATTCAACCTCTAAGACCACGTCCACAATGCTCTTATGCTCTTTTTTGAGGTAGTCATCCAGCTCCTCAAAGGAGTTGAACGGCATGCTATACTTGGAGTTTCCCTGCTTTGCGTTTTGGTTAAGGGCAGGAATAGCAACCGCTTCCGGCACTTTACGTGCGGCCGATGGGGTAATAATCTCTCCATTATAGTAGTAAAACTCTTCTTTGCCTGTAAGCGGTGTGGCTAATCGATTGTTTACATATCTCACCTCAACGTTTCCACCACCAATGGAGAATCCCGTGATGGTGTACCGCTGCGAAGGGGTTTGTACAACGATTTCGGCTATATTGCTACTGTTCTCATTGCGATATTTTTCCTCTTCTTCTACGAGCCCTTTCTTATAGCCAATGAAAGGTGCGGTAAAACCTTCAAAATCAATTCCGTGTTCCAGCAAGTAAGCAGGATCACCGTGTTGAAGCATTTGCGGGTGATCGGGAGCCAAGCCCCAAAGCCCGCCCCCAATGGCCGATGGGGTGTAGTGACCCGGACCGGTATCCCTAAATGAGGCCAGTAGCCTAACTTCAATAGAAGTTACCATCTCCTTATGAAAAGCTGCTTTGGCCATAATCACATTTCGGGCAATGCGACCAATGGCGTTGGCCCCTGCTGTGTGCGAGCTGGAAGGTCCCACCATGGATGGCCCCACAATATCGAAAACGCTCATGGGCTTGATATACCGGTGGAGGTATCGCTCGAAATCATTTTTTAATGACTGAATTTCATTTTTAGGAAGCACTTGATTGATAACGCAGTTGATGATATAGAGCGATTTTACCTTTTTATCCCGTTCCTTAATGTACCACAGCTCCATGTACTCTGGAAAAATATTGTGTTTTTGAAATGTTTCAATCACATTTCGGATAACCGTGGCTTTTGCCGAATTGATGCTCTTAATTACAATGGAGGTTTGTTTTTGGGTATTCGCTTGAAAGATGAACTCTTTGCCCGAGGTTTTCATCTCTTCAATAATGTCTCTGGCTTCAGGCAATGTAACCCGGGCATGGCTTACCGAAGTAATGTCATTATAAAATACGGTAAGCATATAGTTGTTCTCTTTATTGCTCACCACGCGGTAGAGGCTGTAAGGCTGAAACTTAAAAGGGGTTAATGCAGAGAGCGTTTTCTCCAGCTTAGAGTGGTCAAAGTCGTGAAGTATACACTCCTCCAACTCCTCTTTGTGCCTAAAATACTTTTGGGTTTGCCCCTTAGCAATACGCTCCTCAACAGCGTCAATGCAGTATCCTATTTCCGATTTGTGAAAGTGCTCATTCACCGAAATGCAAATGGGCTCATGTGATGTTTTCTCCATTGTTGTCAACAAGTTAAAAGTAGAAATTGACGCCGGCACCTATAAGGTGATATGACTGCTTAACCAGACCAATATTAGTTTCAAATACAAAGCTCATGTTACTTCGTAGCCCAATTTCGACTCCCAAGGGCAACCAAAGCTGCAAATGCGGTTTATTGTCATAAAAGTTGATATCCGTATCAACCCCGGAAAATAGTCGTATATCCTTGCGTAACGGAAAGTTGGCAGCTAATGTGGCATCGAGGCCAAAAACGCCAAAGCTGTGAGCACCGAATGTGGCCGAAAGGTACTGGCCCATTCCAAAGCGGAGATTGGCTCCAAAATAGTTGGTCGAAGATAGCGTACCAAAGGTAAGGCCCAAATCGACCCCTTTGGCTATGCCAACCCCTCCATGCAAGAAAAGCATAAAATTGGCATTGCCGTTTACCAAAACGGTCGGCTCAATCCCCAATGTAAACTGTTTGGGTTTTAGCCTCTGTGAGGAGTAAAACCCTTGTGCACTTACACTAACGGCTAGAGTGAGTAACAGCAAAAAAGTGATTGTTCTTTTCATAAATCCCATCTTTTTTTGACTACACAAAATAGCAATAAATTCTGTAAACCTAAGCGTTAAGTATTAGAGAAAAATAAATTGCGAAAGTGTGGTTCAAATAATATTTCTTTTAGCTGTTTTTGTTGGCTAACCTACTGAAAACAAGTCTTCAATTAACTGGTTTCTTACCTCTATTAGCAAGCTAATTCATTTCTGTATGTTTAAAACTCTCTTAATTTTTACTACTTTTGTAGAAGGTACACCCGGAGTGTATCATATTATTAAGTATAGCTATGGAACGATTTGTTGTATCAGCTCGAAAATATCGCCCCAGCAATTTTAGTAGCGTGGTTGGGCAAGATGCTCTAACTACAACGCTAAAAAATGCCATACAGCGAAAACAGCTAGCTCAGGCCTATCTGTTTTGTGGGCCTCGTGGAGTGGGAAAAACTACCTGTGCCCGAATTTTTGCCAAAACCATTAATTGCCTTGAGCCAACAGCCGACTTGGAGGCCTGTAATCAATGTGAAAGTTGCAAAGCATTCAATGAACAACGGTCTTTTAATATCCATGAGCTGGATGCTGCCTCCAACAGTTCGGTCGAAGGAATCCGTAGCCTTATAGAGCAGGTTCGTATCCCCCCTCAAATTGGAAAGTACAGCGTATATATTATCGACGAGGTTCACATGCTTAGTCAGCAGGCATTTAACGCGTTTCTTAAAACCCTAGAAGAACCGCCTGCCCATGCTATTTTTATTTTGGCCACCACCGAGAAGCATAAGATTATTCCTACCATCTTGTCTCGTTGCCAGATTTACGATTTTAATCGGATTAAGGTGGAGGATATCGTGAAGTATCTTCAGCTTATAGCTGATAAAGAGTCGGTAGTCTATGAAATTGAAGCGCTGAATATTATTGCGCAAAAGGCCGATGGGGCCATGCGTGATGCGCTGTCAATTTTTGATCAGGTAGTAAGCTATAGCGATGATAATGTGACCTACCAAAAGGTGATTGAGAATCTTAACGTTCTCGATTATCAGTACTTCTTTAAGCTGACAGAAAACTTTTTGGAAGCCGAATATGCCAATGCGCTGGTAGTGTACGATGAGCTTTTGTCAAAGGGGTTTGATCCGCAGCAGTTTCTTGCCGGCTTGAGCGAACACTTCCGCGATCTGCTTATTTGCAAAGACCCAAACACAGCCCAGCTGCTGGAAGTGGGTGCAGCCATTGCCGAAAAGTATATTGAGTTTGCCACCCGATGCTCGACCGAATTTTTGGTCAAAGCGCTGGATGTGATTAATCGAACCGAGATTAGCTTTAGGCAGAGCAGTAACCAGCGATTACATGTGGAGCTAATGCTCATTCGACTAAGCGGTCTTAGTCTCAAAAAAAAAAATAGCCTAGATTGGTTTGATGAATCCCAAGAGGAGCTGTCCGTTCTGGAACAGCCAGAATTGGTTGTGCACAAACCTCCTACTCAAGAGCTGCAAAATGTGTCCGCTCCAAAAGAGAAAGCCCCTACGCCATCAAGGCAGGCTCCAAAAAGTATTTCCATAAAGGATACCCTGGCCGGAAAACCTCAACCTGTTGAGCAGGTGACTCAAACCAGCTCCCATGTGCAACCCCAAATAGAAGATGAGGTACACGAAGTGGAAGACCCGGTTGAGGGATTGGAGGAGGAGTTTGGACAGGATGAGGTAGAGCAGGCTTGGGTAAAATTTATCAAAACCTTTTTAACGGAGAAACCTCGGTTAAGTAGTCTGATGCAAAGCTACTTACCTGTTTTAATGCCCAATCATGTGTTGAGCGTTGAGGTGGAATCGTCGCTGCAAGTGGAGATGTTCAATGAGCTTAAGCATGACCTATTGCATTTCTTGCAGTCGGAGCTAGAGAACCGGACTATCTCCATTGAAATTAGAGAGTCGGAAAATGCGAGTACCGGAGAGAAATTCTATACCGATGAGGATAAGTATAAGTACTTAAGCCAAATCAACCCCAATATTAATGCGCTAAGGCAGCAGCTTAACCTCGATTTCGACTAGTACCAACCGTACCCATTACAGGGTATGGGTATCTTGAATAATTTGGTGGGTAAGGCTTGTATTCGAAAGAATCTCATCGCCAATGGCGAAAATCTTTTCGTCGCTGTATTTCCATGTTAACCTAATGCCCATTTTACTTTTCCCATTAATGAGATCAAGTTCCTGAATAATGGCTTTGATGTAGTTTCTATTAAGCATATCAAGTTGGGTTAGCCCAATTTCTACATGTAGGTCTAACGCTTGGGATGTGAATCGAAGCGCATTAAGCCACATGAGTAAAGGATGGAAATAGTGCCAAGGTTCCATGCCCAATGCGGGCCCTTTAATGACAATTATCCCTTTGGGATCAAAAAGTACGTGAGGTGTTTGTTCGGATTGCTCTATGCTAAAGTGTGTGGGTAACGGCTTTTCGTAGAGTTGAATAGGAAACTGAAACAGGTCTGAAAGCTCATCCCCATAATCCATCGTGTAGCTATCCTCGGCATGGTAATACCAGTTAACCACAACCTGCCTACCGGCAAGATGGTATTTCTCGAGGAGCGCAAAAAAATCGTAAAACCGTTTAGTAGATCGGTTCCCAAAAAACACCATATCAATATCAACCGACAGGGAAGGATTATCATCGGCAAAATAGCGGTTAATCCATTCAACCAAAGTGTCAAATGAGTAATTTTTCTCGTTGAGGATGGAAATACCTGATATTGAAATTAGGCCCTTTTCTTCATCGGTAGATAAAAACGGGAGATTTATTCTGGGAAGAGAGATAAGGTTGGTCATACTATATAACTACTCAGTCCTTATGATTTTTTGTTATACCTACTTTTGCAAACATACGAATAAATCAAAAGATTGTTTACAGGTACCGGTTAAGTATCCAGTTTTTTTCTATAAAACATGCCAAAATGATTACATTTGCCATATGGAAACAATTGCATGGGTAGGTTTTTCGCAGGGTCTTTTTGCTGCTATAATCCTATTGGTTAAAAGAGGACGCTCCATCCCCGATAAAATACTCTCGGCATGGCTATTTCTTTTAGCCTTGGAGTTTATTATTTGTGCCATTGATTGTAAGGTTTTTGGAAGTCCTTTGCTGTCCAGCTCTTTACTGCTTTTTAATCCTGCGTTCTATCTCTATTCGCGCTCATTGGTTCAAGCCGACTTTAAGCTGCATCCTACGCAGCTTTTACACCTTTTGCCCTTCGTCTTTTTTGAGATATTTGCCTATATTTATAAAGAGCCGTACATCCTGTTTGGCTATTTTAAGTTCGATACCACGTATTGGTTCCGCTTGGCATTTGCAATTGCCTCTTTAGCATCATGGGCAATCTACAACTATACTACTGCTCGCATTATCTATAAACACCGGGTGCGGTTGGTTAACGAATTTTCGAATATTGAGAGCAATAAGCGGATTACCTGGCTATTCTTTGTGGTTATTTTTTACAACCTATACTGTATGCTCCTTTTGGTGAGCGGTATCTTCAATGTGTTCATGCACATTGAGTACCCGCTATCTCCCATCATTAACTATTCTACCCTATTGGTGCTGGTTTACGTGTTCGGGTTTTACGGTCTTCAGCAAGAGGTGATTTTTAAAAAGGATTTAACTTTGTCCTTTCCTGCTGATAATGAGAAGAATAGTGTATTTCTAGTTTCTGAGGAGCAGGCAGCAACGATTAAGAAACATTTGTACAGCTATTTTAAGAACAATAGACCATACCTAAATCCTGATTTAAGCATGGACATGCTTTCGCAGGCATTGGGTTATCCAAAGCACCACATCACCGAGGTGCTTAACAAAGAGATAGGGAAAAATTTCTTTCAATTTGTAAACGAGTACCGCGTTGAGGCGGTTAAGGAGATGCTCAGTACTAAGAGCTATTTTTCCATTGAAGCCATAGGTTATGAGTGTGGTTTTAATAGCAAATCATCCTTCTTTTCAACCTTTAAAAAGGCTACAGGCTTAACACCACTACAGTACAAAAGCGCAAATCTATAGGCTGCTGCGTTAAGAGTTATGCTGTAAAAATCAGTGTAATACGAGTACAGATTTTAAAGTTGAACCAGTGGTAGCTGTTCAACTTTTTTAGTTTGTACTAAATGCAAGCGGTGTAGGATTACTTTTAGGCACAATCACAAAAGCGTTACTCGCTAACGTAAAGTTTTAAGAGAAAAAAATTGATGAAGCCTAAAAAGAAAATTATACCAAAATTTTTTGCGACTGTTTTACTGCTTCAGAGTAGTATGCTTATGGGACAGTCATTGTTTGACGGTCTTGCAACCACTAATACAGCACAAGAAAAAAAATCAAACAGCCTCGAACTGGGTGGCTTTACCAGAGGAGTAGCACAGGGTGGAGCAAAAGATTATGATTTCTCTTCCGTGTATGGAGAGTTCGGTCTTAAATCCCGGTATGATAAGCAAAAAGTTTCTGTGTATGCCGATATGCGTATTCGCGAAGGAATGTTTTTTAACGCTCAAGAGCTGCAGCTGCAGCTTAAAGAGGCTTACGTTAGCTATAAAACCCAAAAGTTGGATATTTTCCTGGGCAACCAGATAGTGGTATGGGGCCGTACTGATGGATTTAACCCCACGAACAATATCACACCAAACGATTACTTCTTTTTGTCCTATGAACCCGATGACCAGAAGTTATCTAACTTTATGCTTAGAACAAAGTGGAAACCCATAGGCATAGCCGATTTGGAAGTTGTAGTAATTCCGTTTTATAGGCCTTCCAACTATCGCTACGACCTTTTTAAAACAGGCCAACCTGCCACATTCAATCCCATTAAGCATCCCGGGGCTGAGTTTCAGAATGGATCATTGGCTGCTCGGTTAAACTTTGAACTTTCCAGGATTGGTTTTTCTACTTCCTACTTTATAGGGCATAACCCATTCTATGGCTTTAACTACGATAGCTATTCCATTATACCCCTCTCCATTATTTTTGAACCAAAACCCTATTTCACACAAATCATTGGAGCCGATTTTGCCATTCCCATCAGCTCATGGTTGGTTCGGGGTGAAATGGCATTGAATTTAACCAAAGATTATGAGGTTAAGAAGAATACGCATATTCCAAACCCCGATTTCTCATATGTTTTGGGGGTAGAAAAAACTTTTTGGGATGTGATTGCCATATTTCAGTATGTGGGTAAATACACATTCAATTACTCACCACTTAAAGAGCCGGTGCTTGCAGATTATATTGGGCTTAATCTTTTGCAGTATATCGATGATTTAATCGTTTATGAAGCAGCGACTTATAATCGAAAAATTTTTAATCAGCAAGCGCAAATGAACCATATGCTATTCTTGGCGCTCAATCGATCATTTGCATACGATCAGTTCAATGTGGAGCTGGCCGGGACATATAATATTACTACCCAAGAGTATATGGCAAGGGGAAGGGTGAAGTGGAGCATCACCGATGCATTGTCGGCAAATGTGGGTTATAACTATATGTTTGGCCC
>CAZKPD010000034.1:0-20436 GCA_964554585.1 uncultured Rikenellaceae bacterium | reverse complement strand
TTGTAACCTAGAGTTTCTACTAGCGTGTCGTAAAAAGGACTAAATACAATGATATCTGTATCCCTTTTGCTCAGCTCATCGAGCAAAAGCCGTACACTATCGATATAGTTTTTTTCTATGCGGTTACCGTAAATAGCTATAACCATCTGATCTTTATGCTTTGGAGTGGGTTAGTAGATAGTGAATTAGGTGTTAAGGTACCGCATAAGTAGGTTATACCTATCCTCCAGTAGGTCCTCTTCGTCATCGTGCTTCATAAACGATCCCAGTACGGTATAGCTATAGCGGTTAAATGTTTGAATGATAGAGGTAACATCGGTTACATTAAGCTTAAGGGTGAGGAATAGCTTTGTGGAGTTGGTTTGAGAAGTGATAAAACTCCCGAGGATTTTTGCATCATTCCCCTCAACAATTTGTGCCACTTGCGCCAATGAGTAATCATTGCTGTTCAGCTCAAGAACAACAATCCCTCCAGGATTAGTAATCGCAGTCTCTTCAGCAAAATAGTGGAGCAAATCGGTAATGGTTACCACACCCAGGTAGCTCTTTTTATCATCAAGCACAGGGATTAGGCTCAGCTTTAGCCGGGAGGCTAAATCCATTAGCTCAAGCATATGCTGTCCTTCGGTTACATACGGCCTTACCAGCGATAATTGATGATTCCCTAGGGGTTCTTCGGGGGTGTTTAGGTCGTAAATGTCTGTTTCGGAAATTAGCCCAAGAAACTCCTTATCGCTGACAATGGGAAGATGTGTAACCTTAAAGATATCCATCCAATTCAATGCCACTATACCCGTGTCGGAGGTACGCAGCGAAGGAACAACATCCGAAAGTATCTCTTTTGCTACCATTTGATTCAATTGCTTTAGAATTTTTCGGCTACCTTTGCAAAGATAACCCTAAATATATTCAGTGATGACACGTTTGAGCGTTAATATTAATAAAATTGCCACTATTCGCAATGCCCGCGGCGGGCAAATTCCCAATGTGCTCCAAGCAGCTATAGATTGTCAGCGGTTTGGTGCACATGGCATTACGGTGCACCCCCGCCCCGATGAGCGGCATATTAGGTACAGCGATGTGCGCGAAATAAAACCCATAATTACCACCGAATTTAATATAGAAGGGTATCCGTCCCAATCATTCATGGATTTAGTGTTGGAGATAATGCCCACCCAGGTAACCCTGGTTCCCGATCCACCCGATGCCATTACATCCAATGCCGGTTGGGATACCAAAAAGCAAAAGTCTTTTTTAACGGATGTGATTAGCCGCTTTAAGCAGGCCGGAATTAGAACGTCAATCTTTATTGAAACGGATGTGGAGCTCATTAGGCACGCCAAGGATACCGGAGCCGATAGGCTTGAGCTTTACACTGAACCGTATGCAATAGATTTTGCGATTAATCCGCAAAAGGCTGTTAAGCCTTTTGTTAATGCGGCAGAGGTTGCTCATGAGCTGGGCTTTGGGCTTAATGCGGGGCACGACTTAAGCTTGGATAATCTTAACTTTTTGGTGAAAAACATCCCTTGGATCGATGAGGTTTCTATAGGACATGCGCTGATTTCCGATGCGTTGTACTACGGATTAGAGAATACGGTTCAAATGTACCTTCGAGCGCTTAAGGTCGAGTAGACATGGATTTGTACTATCGCGAGTTGGGTGAAGGGTCTCCAGTCGTAATCCTTCATGGTCTTTACGGTTCGTCCGATAACTGGATGAGCTTAGGAAGAGAGTTGGCTAAGCGCCATAGGGTAATTTTGGTGGACCAGCGAAATCATGGGCGAAGCCCGCATTGCCCTAGCCATACCTATCCCGATTTAGTTGCAGATCTGTACGAGCTATTTTTAAACCTACGGCTAACAGACGTAGTTCTGCTAGGGCACTCCATGGGAGGGAAAACGGCAGCCCTTTTTGCTTATCAATACCCTTATTTGCTACGCGGATTGGTTGTTGCAGATATTACTCCCTTTGGGAGTGCAGATGGAAATACTGTAGGCAACGAGCAAGGAGCCATGCATCAAAAAATTCTTTTGGCTTTGCTTAATCTTTCTTTAGATACTGCAAGCAGTAGAGAAGATTTGGATAGGGAACTTTCTGCGACATTGCCTGTGGCATCGCTTAGGCAGTTTTTGCTAAAGAATGTGAAACGCGAGGAGAACGGTTCGTTTGGGTGGATGCTAAACCTAGAAGCTTTGAGCGAGAATTTGCCCGAGCTTATGGCTCCCTCATTACCACTTGAACTCGAACAGCCCATAGCTGTCAGTACTCAGTTTATCAAGGGAGAACTTTCGCCCTATATGCGGGAGGGGCAAATTAGTCGGTTAGGTAGCTATTTTAGTGATTACAGGGTGGATGTAATACCAGGTGCAGGGCATTGGTTACATGCCGAGAAACCATCAGAATTTCTCGCTGCTTTAAATCTCTTTTTAGAAAGTTTGGGAGCCTAGTTTGCCCTCTCAATATTTTCCGGATTAATCAGCGGTTTATTTTTGTAACGCAAGTAGAGCTGTGCTACGGCTAGCACATCTTTTTCGCAGTAGCGAACAATCCGCTCTAAATCTTTCTCTTTGTAATAAACTTCGGCAACCTGACTCCCGTCAATATCATCCTTTGGGCTGGGGATATCAAAAATAAAGGTTAGCAGTTTTAGAGAAGTGTAATGCTTGTAATCACCAAATTTCCACAGTTCCATGGTGTCTAAAAATTTCACCTCCCAAGGTTTTTTGCCCGCTATGCGTAGTATGGGCGGCAGGTCAATGCCGTTAATAAGGCAACGGCGGGCAATGTAGGGAAAGTCAAATTCTTTGCCGTTGTGCGCGCAAAGGGCCGCATTGCGCTTAGCGGAAAACTTGTTGAGTATGTCTACAAAATCGATGAGCAGTTTTTTTTCATCCTCATCAGCAAATGATTTGACCCGTAAAAATAATTCACCATCCTTTTTAACGATGAATCCTACCGAGATGCAGATAATTTTACCAAACTCGGCATAAATACCGGCTCGCTGGTACACCTCATCCGCCGTTTCGTCGGGATTGCTTATCCTATCCGCCTTGGCATCCCACAGCTGCTTGTGAGTTTCTGATAGCTGGCTGTAGCTTTCGAACTGTGGTACGGTTTCAATATCCAAAAATAGGATGTCCTCCTTCTTATACTCTGCTATCATGGCCGTAAATTTTAAAGATCACTCTCTAGATTTTTTTCAATAATAGAAGTGAGAATGCTAATGGCCACAGCATTCTCGCCCCCTTGAGGTACAATGATGTCGGCATACCTTTTAGTTGGTTCGATGAACTGGAGGTGCATCGGTTTTACGGTTTTTTCGTACCGTTCCAGCACCTTGTTGATTGAGCGTCCACGCTCTACAATATCTCTAAATATTACCCTTGCAAGGCGATCATCGGCATCGGCATCCACAAAAATTTTGATATCCATAAGATCCCGCAGATCCGGATGGCTAAGGATAAGGATTCCCTCGATAATCACCACCTGTTTGGGTGCAATGCTCACCGTTTCTTCGGCTCGAGTACAGGTGAGGTATGAGTAGATGGGCTGCTCAACGGGCTCGCCGTTTTTGAGCCGTTTCACATGGTCCACCAGCAGCTCAAACTCAATGGATGAGGGATGGTCAAAATTAATCTCCTGCCGCTCTTCGAGCGGCAAATGCGAACTATCCTTATAGTAGGAATCCTGAGGAATAATGGCCACCTTGGCCTGAGGGAGACACTCCACAATTCGATTGACTACAGTGGTTTTACCCGAACCGGTACCACCAGCAATGCCCACAATCAGCATTATTACATTCAGATTAATTGGTTAACTTTGTGTACTTAAATATACGCTAAAAGTACAAAAAAATAGAAATCTTCCCATATTGATAGCGAACAGCTCCTATTTCAAATACTAAAAATACATTTAACCGTTATTGATTTATGCTCTATCCATTGAAATTTAAGCCCATACTGAAAGAGAGAATATGGGGAGGCGAGAGGTTGAAAAAGCTATACCGGCAAGCAGACAATGCAAAAAAAGGAGCCATTGGCGAGAGCTGGGTGCTTTCGGGAGTTCAAGGCAACATTTCCATTGTAACCAATGGGTTTCTGAAAGGGAACACTATTGAAGAGCTTGTAGAGGTATATATGGGCGATCTGCTGGGCGATTCATTGTATGATCGTTTTGGTGTAGAATTTCCGTTGCTTATCAAGCTGATAGATACCCAGGAGTTTCTCTCTGTTCAGGTACATCCCGATGATGCTATGGCCAAGGAGCGGCATCATGCCTATGGCAAGTCAGAGTTTTGGTATTTTATTGAGAGCCAGGATGAATCGCAGATCATTACCGGTTTTAATAAGCCGTTTACTCGGGACGATTACTTTGCGAGCGTTAAGGATGGCAGTTTTAAGGAGAACCTAAAATACGAAACCGTATTGCCCCATAATTATCTGTTTATCCCTGCAGGGAGCCTGCATTCTCTGGGGAAAGGCATCTTTTTGGTCGAGATCCAGCAAACCTCCGATATTACCTATCGGGTATACGATTGGGATAGGGTTGATGCACAAGGAAAAAGTAGAGAGCTACATGTGGATTTTGCAGCTGATGCCATAGATTTTACAGCTGACCCTCTTGCAGTAGAAACTGTACCGTTTGTGGAAAATGCACCCCAAGAGCTATTGGTCAACCCTTTGTTTCAAGTAAATCGCCTGTCGATAAATGGTATAATTGAGCGTGAACTTGTAGATTATGACAGTTTTCGGTTGTATATTTGTCTCGGCGGAAGGGTCGAGTTGTTTACTCCTGAAAATGAGGCAGTTGTTGTTGATGCTGGAGAGGTGGTGTTAGTACCCGCATCGCTTTTGTCGGTTACTTTGGAGTCTACAGATAAGGCCCTATTGCTTGAAGTTTTTGTTCCTTAGTGGAAGGTTTAAGGCAGTTAGTCAATAAAAAGATAGTGCTTATCAATAATTGAAATTTGTTGCATGAAAATTGATAAAGCATTATTTATTTTTATAATTTCACTGTTGAATGGATAACGTAATCTACTTCATAAAATCTACGCTTGCCAGCGAAACCGCAACCAGTGGTTTTCCCCTAATCTATAAAGGGGAGATTAACCACCAGCTGATGCGTTCGTTCGCATTTATGGCTAATAGAAAAATGGAGGAGAAGGAGATACCCGTTACGCTTCGAAAGCGGGTTTTTCACGTTATGATAGAGTGCCTTCAAAATATCACCAAACATTCCGATGATTACGATTCCAAGGATAAGCAGATAGGAAACGGGCTATTTGTGGTAGGGCAAGAGAAGGAGGCTTTTTATGTGGTTACCGGGAATTTGGTAAAAAATGAAAAGATTAAGGCTTTGGAGGATAAGCTGATTGCTATTAATGAAGCGCAAAGGAATATGCTTAAGAAGATGTTCTTGAAACAGCTTATGGAGGGCGATTTGAACGAGAAGGGTGGAGCCGGATTGGGATTAATAGATATTGCTCGTAAATCGGGCGAAAAGTTATACTACCATTTTGTGCCATACGATAGCGAGAGGCATTACTTTCTGTTTATAGTTAATATTCCCTTTGTGCTATCGGTTGCAAAATAGCCAAGATGGTGCCTATTTTTATATTTAATATAGTATGACACAGACCTACGTTACGATAAATCCAAAAGCCATGAGGTGTTTTCTTTCAGCGTTACTAATGGTGCTTTCTGTTTCTTTGTTATCGGCTCAAACCAAAAATGAGGAATATGAGCGACAGCGAATAGCCCAAAACAAGATTAAACACTCTACCCAATGGTCTTATAGGTATACCCAAGGAAAACTTAATGCCAAGGGCTCCAAAACAGCTGAAACAAAATATGACGCCAACGGTAATCCCATCGAGATAGTTAACTATCGTTCCAGCGGTGAGATATCTTCGCGATTGCTCTATAAATACAATAAAAACAATCAGCGTACGGAATATGTGATGTATCAGAAAAAAATGGGAGAAGCTAATCTTTCCGTCACCTATAAGCAAACCATTAACTATAACAGTAAAGGAATTAAAACCTTTGAGGTTGTTTTTGATGGTGCTGCGGGCTACAGAATTACATACGACTATTTGCCCAATGATGAGCTGAAGCAGATTGTGAAATATGGCGCCACAAATAGTGTGGATGAACGTTGGGTGTATAGCTATGAGGGGAACAATCAGCAGATTAATATTTTTAGACCCGATAAAACATTAGATGCAGTGGTGAACAAGAAGTTCGGTGCGAAAGGGGAACTTATAGAGGAGCAAGAGCTTAATGCAAAGGGTAAGGAGATTAAGCGGGTTGTAAGCATTTACGATGCCAAGGGGCGAGAGGTGCAAAAGGAAGAGTATGCCATGGAGAAGTTGGTTAAAAAGTTTCAATACGTATACAACAATGATGGGTTATTGGTAGAGGTAATTCAAAATAACCCCGATGGCACAAGTTTTACCCAGTCAAAGTATAACTACGACATAGAGGGGAACCTTCTGGAGGAGCAGTGGAGTGAAGGGAATCAGGATGAGTTTTCGCACAAGCAATCCACATACGACAAAGGGAACAACCTGCTGGAAACCGACCAGTACTTCGCCCCCTATAAGTACAGAGTGCTGTATAAGTACACGTACGAGTACTTTAAGTAGCCTTTGTTTGTCGCATACCAATCCCCATTCGGGAATTAACAATATTTTATGTTGATTATTCGTTTAATCGACTGTTAAACTGTATGTTTGGTTTTCTTTTTTCATTTTGCTTTAAATGGGTAAAAAAGAGGGAATGATTAAGGTTGATTTGCATCCCTTTTTTTTGATAATTCTAAGTGAATACTAATACTTACACCTAAACAGAATTTTAATGCCATTAATAAAATCAATTTCAGGGATAAGAGGTACCATTGGTGGTGACCTATCCGATGGGCTCAATCCTGTTAATCTCTCCATGTTCACCTCTGCCTATGCCCTATGGGTTAGAGAGAGCAATCCGCACAAACGGTGCAGTGTAGTTGTGGGTCGCGATGCTCGCCTATCGGGCGAAATGGTTAGCCAAGTGGTAATCGGCTCCCTATTAGGTTCGGGAGTTGATGTGATTGATGTGGGCTTAGCAACCACTCCCACAGTAGAAATGGCGGTTATGGAGCAGAAAGCACAAGGGGGCATTATTATTACTGCCAGCCATAATCCACGGCAGTGGAACGCCCTCAAGCTGCTTAACCATAAAGGCGAATTTTTGTCGGACAGGGATGGTAAAAGGGTTCTTGAAATGGCGGAGAAGAATCTGTATCAATTTTCCTCCGTGGATGAGCTGGGCAGGTTAAGCCGCTGGGACGAATCATTAAACTTACACATCCAACGAATAATAGAACTTCCGCTGGTTGATGTTCAGGCCATTGAGCAGGCAAACTTTCGTATTGCAGTGGATTGTGTCAATTCGGTGGGGGGTATTGCCCTTCCCCGTTTGCTCCATGCCTTGGGGGTAAAACAGGTTATAGAGCTCTACTGCGAACCCAACGGAGAGTTCCCGCACAATCCGGAGCCGCTCCCCGAACATCTGACTGCCATTTCGGAAGCAGTGGTAGAGCATAAAGCCCATTTGGGCTTGGTGGTCGATCCGGATGTGGATCGCTTGGCTATTGTGTGTGAAGATGGGGCCATGTTTGGAGAGGAGTACACCCTTGTGGCCGTATCAGATTATGTGCTGAGCCATACACCGGGAAATACAGTGTCAAACCTCTCCAGCACAGCAGCGCTTCGCGATGTGACGCTTAAGCATGGTGGACAGTATTTTGCTTCGGCAGTGGGCGAAGTAAATGTGGTAGAGGCTATGAAAAAAAATGGAGCTGTGATTGGAGGCGAGGGGAATGGTGGGGTAATCTATCCGGCGCTTCACTATGGGCGTGACGCTTTGGTAGGTATAGCTCTTTTTCTAACCCATTTGGCTAAAACCGGACAGTGCTGCACCCAGCTTAAAGCGCAGTATCCTTTCTATCACATCTCAAAGAATAAGGCAGAAATTTCGGATGGAGTAGATTTAGCTGCTCTCTTTGAGAAGCTCAAGGCTCATTTCTCTGATCGCAATCCCAATACCATTGATGGCTTAAAGGTTGATTTTGAGAATGGATGGGTACATATGCGAAGGTCTAATACAGAGCAAATTGTCCGAATTTATGCGGAAGCACATTCGGAAGCAGAAGCCAACGAGTTGGCAATGCATGCCATGGAATTAATTAAGAAACTGTAAAATTTTACGGGGGCGATTAAACTTAGGGCTCCAATAAAACGTCTTTATAGCAACAATCATATCCATATCTACCGATAATGAAGAAAAAGTTGATTTATGGGCTAGCCGCGTTAGCCGTCATCGTAATTGCACTTATTTTTGGCACATCCAAGAAGGAGAGTGCAGCTCCCCAAAAGGTATCTTCCCTTAGCGGACCATTCGAAATTGTAGTAACCATTACCGGTGAGCTGCAAGCAAAGGATAAGGAGGATATTACAGCTCCTATGGAATTGAGGCAGAACAGGAGTTTCAGATTCTCTGACATTAAAATTCAAGACCTCATTCCCGAGGGCACTGTGGTTGATTCTGGCGATTATGTGGCTACACTCGACCGTAGTGCGCTAAGTAATAGGCTAAAGGAGATTGATGATGAGCTGGAGAAAAGCGAGCAGCAGTACCTTAAAACCCAATTGGATACAACCCTTCAGCTTCGTAGCTTGCGTGATGAGCTGATCAATCTTGAGTTTGAGCTGGAGGAGCGACAAATTGTGGTGGAGCAATCGAAGTTTGAGCCCCCCGCCACCCAACGTCAAGCACAAATAAACCTCGATAGAGCCGAGCGAAACTATCAGCAGGCCAAACATAACTATACGCTTAAAAAGAATCAGGCCGAGGCAGCCATGCGCGAGGTGGGCATTAACCTCTCGAGGCAACAGCGTGAGCGCCAGGATATGCTAGATGTACTGGATAAGTTCATCATATTCGCTCCCAAACCCGGTATGGTCATTTACCAAAGGGAGTGGAACGGGCAAAAGCGTAAGGTAGGTTCCAGCGTTAGCCCTTGGGACCTTACCGTTGCTACGCTTCCCGACCTTTCTGTGATGATTTCGAAAACCTATGTGAACGAGATTGATGTGAGCAAATTGAAGGCAGGGCAGAGTGTTAGGGTAGGAGTTGATGCATTCCCTGAAAAAAAATATACGGGTGTTGTAACCGAGGTGGCCAATATTGGCGAACAGCTGCCCAATACCGATGCCAAGGTGTTTGAGGTAACCATTAGGGTAAACCAGTACGATCCAATCCTAAGACCCTCCATGACCACCAGCAATCAGATTGTAACCCGAATGCTCGATAGCGTAACCTACATCCCGTTAGAGGCTGTTCATGCCGATGACTCGTTGAGCTACGTGTATACTACAAAAGGGAAAAAGCAAATTATTCTATCGGGAGAACAGAATGAAAATTTCATTATTGTTGAGAAAGGGATTACCTCCGGTGAAGAGGTATATCTTAATCTCCCCTCTAATGTCGATAAATTTGTGCTTTCGGGTTTAGAACTAATCCCAGAGATAAAAGCCAGTAGAGCTAAGAAAGTATTAGAGGAAGAAAAGAGTAAAACGGATAATGCTGAACAGGGAGAACGATCCCGGATGGGTGGAAGAAATAGGGGCGGACAACCACAGCAAAAGCCTCAATAATCTCAAAGTAATCATACTATAGTCGCATGTATAAAAGGTACATTCACGATATAAATATTGCCATAGAGTCTATTTTGGCCAATAAGTTCAAATCCATGCTTACCGCACTGGGGATTATCTTTGGAGTGGGGGCTGTTATCAGCATGATGGCCATTGGCAATGGGGCTCAGCAAGAGATTTTGAACCAGATGGAGATGGTGGGGGTCAATAATATCGTTATTAATCCCATTTTCGAAGAGGTGGATGATGCGTCAGATGATTCGGGGAATGGTGAACGTGAAAGCAAAAAATTCTCGCCCGGGCTTACCATTATGGATATGGAAGCCATAAAAGGGATTATCCCGGCGGTTCAGCGTATCAGCCCCGAGGTTAGCCTAAACTCTTTTGTGCAGTACGATGCCTTTAGGATGCCGGCAAAGATTATGGGAGTATCCCCCGATTATTTTGAGCTGTATAACCTGCCGCTGGATCAGGGGAACTTTTATACCGATTTACAGCAAAATTTAGGAATCCCGGTTTGCATTATAGGTGCTAACATAAAGAACAAATTCTTTAGTAAAACCAATCCCATAGGTCAGTATATTAAGTTTGGGAATGTGTGGTTGCAAGTGATAGGTGTACTTCAAAAGACAGATCTTTCAATTACCGGTTTTGAGAGCGCCGGGGTAAACGTTTATAACGACAACGTGTATATCCCCATCAAAACAATGCTTATGCGCTACCAGAATAGAGCCTTGGTAAATGCGAAGCAGTTCGAATCCTCAAGTGTAGTGCGCATCAGGGGTGGGGTAATGATGAGTGGATCGGTATCTACCCAGTCAACGCAAAACTACCACCAGCTCGATCGGATTGTGGTTCAGGTTAAAGAAACTGAGGATATTGCAAGTACTACCGATATCCTTAGTCGTATGCTTTTGCGACGCCATGCAGGGGTTAAGGATTTTGAGATTATTGTACCCGAACTGCTCCTTAAGCAGCAACAGCGAACTAAGGATATTTTTAATATTGTACTGGGAGCCATTGCCAGCATTTCATTAGTAGTGGGCGGCATTGGCATTATGAATATTATGTTTGCCTCGGTTATGGAGCGTATTAAAGAGATAGGTACGCGGCTAGCAATTGGTGCCAAAAAGGCCGATATAGTAGCCCAGTTCTTGGCCGAGGCGGTGTTGATTAGCGTATCGGGCGGATTTATTGGGATCCTTTTGGGTGTTCTGCTATCGTTTTTAATAAACCATTTTGCCGATATTCTAACCATTGTATCGCCCCTATCCGTTTTTGTGGCGTTTGGTGTTTCGGCAGCGGTGGGAGTAATCTTTGGATTGTCGCCGGCAAAACGTGCAGCAGAGAAAGACCCCATTGAGTCGCTACGGTATGAGTAAGCGTTTTTATGAATCTTGATAAAAAGAATCAGATGTACTCACAAATTCGAAGAGTGTTGTTTGTAGTAGCCCTAATCCTGCTGACAGGTAAGGCACAATCGCAGTCAAACGTAAAGGTTCTAACCCTCGAAGAGGTGTTGGAGATGGCCAGAGAATACTCCCCTCAATCGGTTTTGGCCAAGCATCAGTTTAGGGCAGCCTACTGGGAGCACAGAACCTACCAGGCCGAGCTGCTGCCCAGCCTAGCGTTTAGAGGGACATTGCCCAATTTTAGGCGTATTATTACCCAAGAGTATGTTAATGACAGCTATCAGTATGTTGAGATTAATACCAATACGTTATCGGCAGGGGTAACACTCAATCAGAATATTGGGTTTACCGGTGGTAGCATTTTTGTCCAATCCAATTTAGAGCGCAATGATGTTTTTGGAGATCATGGTCGCAAGGGTTATATGTCTGAACCCGTAGTAGTTGGACTTAATCAGCCCATTTTTGGGTTTAATGAGTTTAAGTGGAAGCGTAAGGTTGAGCCGCTTAAATACCTCGAGGCCAAGCGGAAGTACATTGAGTCTACGGAACAAATATCTGGTGAAGCGGTGATGTACTTTTTCGACCTGATTTTAGCCCAACAGAATTTAAAAACTGCACAGCTCAACTATGCCAATACTGATACGCTTTACCAGATAGCCAAAGGGCGATACAACATAGGAACCATTGCCGAGAATGAGCTTTTGCAGATGGAACTGAGTTTTCTAAATGCCGGTAGCGATGTAAATGAGGCCGAAATAGATCTGCAACTCAAAAAGTTTAAGCTCAAATCGTTCTTGGGGATGAATGACCAGTTTGATATAGAGCTTGTTATACCGGTTCAGTTCCCCAAAGCAAAGCTTAAGTATGACAATGTGCTGATGCTGGCCAAAGAGAATAATCCCAAGATGATTCAGTTTGAGCGCTCGCTCATAGAGTCGGACCGAAATGTGGCACAAGCAAAGGCCAATCGCGGGTTTAATGCCAACCTATATGCAACCTTTGGTCTCACTCAACAAGCCGAAGACCTTCCAAAAGCCTATATTGACCCCATGGATCAGCAGAATGTACGAATTGGGCTAAATATCCCTATACTGGATTGGGGGAAAGGAAAAGGAAGCGTTCGAATGGCCGAATCTACAAGGGAGGTAATGCGCACGAATATCGAGCAAAATATTATCGACTTTGAGCAGGATATCTTTCTCAAGGTGATGCAGTTTAACCTGCAAGAGACCCAATTGCAGCTGGCTGCAAAAGCCGACACCATAGGACAAAGCCGTTACAATGTTACAAAAGAGCGATTCCTAATTGGTAAAATAGATGTGCTAGAGCTGAATATTGCCCAAAGCGAGCGCGACAATGCAACCAAGCGGTATATCTCTGCTATGCGCAACTACTGGCAGTTCTACTATGAGATGCGCAAACTTACCCAATTCGATTTTATGCTCAATGCTCCCATTAAGGTTGAGTTTGAATCGTTGCTCAACTAAAAAAGGTTCTCATCACTTTTTTTCCTTTTCGTAAGCACCATTTTGTAAATTTTTTTGCCTTAACTTTAGCATAAAGGGTTTGTGCTATGTTAAGGGAAATTCCTTTTGCCAAATTACTAATCCCTTTTATTATAGGGATTGCGCTATACCTTGCCTTTCCCGTTGGGGTTATGCCTCAAATTTTCATGCTGATTGGCACCATCGTTTTAGCACTGCTGTTTATTGCTACCACCATTTGGGATAAATGGAGCCTCCGATGGGTATTTGGACTTTTGGCTTCACTCTACTTGGTGGTTGTGGGGTTTACCCTTACTCAAGCATATCTCGGAACCTCAACCCTTCCATCTAATAATCAAAATGTTTTTTTAGTAAAACTTATGGAACCCCCGGAGGATAGGGGAACCAGTGTTAGGGCTTTGGCCCGTGTTCAGAGCTACGATCAGGGGCAAGGATGGGTAGGGGCTAACGAAAAGGTAATGCTTTACTTCTCCGCATCCGATTCGGCCATTAGCAAACAGCCTTACGGTGCGTTGTTAGCCATTCAAACCCAGCTAAATGAGCCCGATGAGCCGCTCAATCCCAATCAGTTTAACTATAGGCGCTACTTGGCGCGTAAGCAGATCTACCAAACCGGGTATGTATCACCCGACGGCTGGATTTTTCTTAAAAATCAGTCTTCAAGTGTGCAAAATATGGCCTTTCACCTTAGAGAATGGTTGCTTAACCATTACTCTGAATCGGGGATTGAAGGAGAAAATTTGGCCGTGCTTTCGGCTATAACCTTAGGGTACAAGAATTTGCTGGATGAGGAGACCCGTAGAGTTTTCACTGCCTCGGGGGCTATGCACATTTTAGCGGTATCGGGATTGCATGTGGGGATTATTTTTGCAACCCTTTCGGCATTCCTCATCTTTTTGTCCCGAAGCAAAAAAGGGAAATTGCTTCAAACCTTCTTGCTTATTGGGTTCCTCTGGTTTTACGCTTTTTTTACCGGGCTTTCTCCTTCCGTGGTAAGGGCTTCATTAATGTTTTCGTTGGTACTTATTGGCAATTCACTAAACCGTACTAATAATGTGTACAATACGCTAAGTGCTGCAGCATTTATTGCGCTTTCGTTTAATCCTTTGCTCATTCTGGATATCGGTTTTCAGCTCTCCTATTGCGCAGTGCTGTCCATCGTTGTTTTTTACTCACCAATCTATAACCTCCTATACGTTAAGAATCGTTATTTAGAAAAGGTGTGGGCGTTAATAGCGGTTTCGCTTGCTGCGCAGATTGGAACATCTCCTCTGAGCATTTTCCATTTTCATCAGTTTCCAAACCTTTTCTTGCTCTCTAATCTCTATGCCATACCATTAGCATTTTTAATCCTTTACTTAGCTATTGGGTTAATTATTGTATCGCCCATCCCTTTTATCAGCGGGCTGGTGGGATGGGTTTTAAATATGCTGCTTTCGCTACTGAATTATCTGACTAAGCTTACCGAAGCAATTCCTCATTCCACAACCACTGCCCTGCAAATCTCGCCGTTGCAATTACTGCTCTTTTCCATGGGTATTGTGTTTCTGGCTGTTTTTATTCAAAACAGAAAGAGCAATTATCTGTTTGCTACCCTATCGGTTTTTATCCTTTTTTTTGGGGTCAACCTTTATACCTACTTAGATAATTATCGTAGCTCAGAACTTTTGGTTTTTGCCAATCGCAGCGCAAGTGTTATTTCTTATAAGCATCAGGGTAAGCTGTTTGTGTTTACTTCTGATACGCTTTCAGACGGCTCCAATCAGAATTATTCCTATGTACTTCAGGGATATGCCAATAGGCATAGGGTTAAATCTTCAAAAATCTTTATCCACAGCATGTCAAATTCCGGAAATGACAATTTACAGTTTGGCCAACTAAGCGTACGCCATAATGATCTTGGATTTTGGATATTGCATGATAATCGGGTTGTTTTCATTCCCCAAAACGGAGCATTCACTTTGCAGGATGGAGCAGAAAGATTATCGCTTGATTATCTACTAATCAATGCCCAGTCGCCTAGTATAGAAAAGGTGCTTGGGGTAGTTCGTCCGGGACTGCTTATTATCGACCAAACCCTCCCGCCTTGGCGGGCCGAAAAAGTGGTTAGCATTGCAAATCAGCAAGGGATTAGCGTATGTAATATAGGTAAGCAGGGTGCTTTGCAGATTTAGTCACACCCAGTGCCACAGGTTGTGTTTATCCTTTAGCCGGAGGATGGATAGCGTTTTCCGATTTGGCGATTATGGCTGCTACTACAGCATCGCCGGTTACGTTCAGCACAGTGCGCAGCATATCTAGTGGGCGATCAACGGCCAGTATTAGAGCTAGACCTTCTATGGGTAAACCTACGGCATTAAGAACAATGATAAGCATAACCAACCCTGCGCCGGGAACGGCAGCAGAGCCAATGGAGGCCAAAGTGGCGGTGAGAACAATGGTTAGTTGCTGCATCAGGGTGAGGTCGATGCCAAAAACCTGAGCAATAAATACAGCTGCAACCGCTTGGTACAGGCTGGTTCCGTCCATGTTTACCGTAACACCAATCGGCAGTACAAAGCTGGTAATCTCGTTGCTTATCCCCAACCCTTTTTCAACCTGCTCCATGGTTACAGGGAGGGTAGCAGCACTAGAACTGGTGGAGAAAGCCACCAGGTGGACAGGGAGCATGGTTCTATAGAAGTCAGTAAAGCGGATACCGGCAAAAAAGCGCAGGAAGATGGGGTATACCACCAGCGCAACAAAAAGTAATCCGAAGATAACTACAAGGGCGTATAGCCCAAGTGTGGCAAAGAGCTGAAGAGAATCGGAGGGGTTATCCCCAGAAAAATCTACAATTAAGCCAGCCATCAATGCCATCACCCCAATGGGCGCAAACAGCATTATAAAATCTATTATTTTGAGAATAACCTCATTGAGACCTGACACAAAATCTTTGACAACCACCACTTTTTCGTGCTTAATAAGCACAAGAGCTATCCCAAAGAGTACAGCAAAAAAGATAATCTGAAGCATATTGGCATTCTTTGAGGCAGCATACACCACATTGTCGGGAACAATATCTACTAAAAACGTGAGTGGACCTTCAGATTTTAGGTTGTTGGCACTTAGCATACCACCCTCCATGTCTTGTGCGTACTGCTCCAACAGCTCCGCCCTTTTGTTTTCAGGGAATGCATGTCCGGGTTTAAATGCGTTTACCAAAACAAGTCCTATGCTTATGGCTAGAACCGTGGTGATAAGATAGTATGAGATTGTTTTTATGCCAATCCTCGATAGTTTGGTAATGTCTGATAATCCGCTTATACCGGTAACCAGCGAGGCAAAGATAAGTGGCATGGCCACAAGCTTAAGAAGGTTTAGGAAAATGATACCAAAAGGTTTCACCCAGTCGGTAACCAACCAGCCTCCTTTTAGCCACACTGCAAGTATGCCCACTAGGGCACCCATTAGCATTCCCGTTAGTATTTTTGCCCAAAGCGGAAGTTTACGCCACATCCTGTTTTCTGTTTCTTCTATAAAAGTAGCAAAAAAAAGGGAAACTGTTGATTTCAGTTCCCCTAAGCTGTTTTAGCAATTTCCGCTACATCCTTCGCAGTGTCCATCTCCATGGTGGTGTCCATCTCCGTGGTGATGCCCGGCAGCATGTATGTGGCCGTGCGAAATCTCTTCGGGAGTTGCCTCTCGAATGGATTCAATCTTCCCTTTAAAGTGAAGGTTTTCACCGGCCAACGGGTGGTTAAAATCCATGATTACATGGTCGTCGTTTACCTCAAGAACTATCCCGTCCAATCGGTTACCCTCCTGATCCATCATGGGAAGGCGATTACCCGGAATAAGCAGATCCTCTGCTACCTCACCCTCACGTTCAAAAACCGATTTGGGAAGTTTAAGCAAATACTCCGGATTTCGTAAACCATATGCATTTTCGGCTTCAATATGAAAGTCGAAAGCATCGCCTTGCTTCAAGTTTTCAATGTTATCTTCGAATGCCTGGATAAGGGTTCCTTGGCCAAAAAGGAACTGCATGGGGGTCGATGCCTCAGCTTTATCAGCCAGCTCATCATTTACCCAAAGTTCGTAGCTTACAGCTACTACTGCGTTTTTTGAAATAGTCATTGTACGTATTTTACTGTTGTCAAATTTTGAAACTCCAAAGGAACACGAATAATTTTAGACCACCAAAAAAATGGGGTATCGAAACGTTAATATGGCGGTAAGCATTTCTCTTAACCGAGAAATAGGTTGTTTTAAAGAGATTTGGTTAGCGTTTAATGGAGCGTGAAATTGGGCTAAAATGATGGTATAGCATTGATATGTAGAAGTGTACGATGGGTGTCTAAAGGGAATTTCTAATGTATGGGGATAAAAAACACCCCAAAAAACTTGTAATATCAAATCTAATTCTCACCTTTGCTGTGTAGTAATTATAATTTATTCATCAATTTTCAATTTAGACCATGAAAGGAAAAGTAAAATGGTTTGATGCAGCCAAAGGTTTTGGTTTTATTCAAACTGAAGAAGGCAACGACGTATTTGTACACTATACAGGTATTGCCAAAGAAGGCTTCAAGCGCTTAGACGAAGGGCAAGAAGTAGAATTTGAGATTACTGATGGCAAGCGTGGCCCTCAGGCAACCAATGTTAACGTTATAGAATAAAAGAGTATTATTCTATATACCTACTTAGAGGAGGCTGTCTTACAAGGGCAGCCTCTTTTTATTTTCCTTTTATGGGTAAAATCTCAAAAAATGTAAGCTAAATACATTGCCTTTTTACAGAATTTGCTGTAAATTGAAAACCCTTTTCACTAACCTTTTTTTTTCAATAATTGTTAGTAATGAGAACGGAATCAAGCCAATGTTAAACTAAAAACATAGTAACTATGAGAAGATTTAGACGTGTATTAGTTCCTCTGCTAGCCTTATCTGCTTTGCTGTTTAGCGGTAACGCATGGGGACAGGGTTTTGAGGATTTTGAAAATAGCAATGCTACTTCAGCCTATACAGATGGTAGTTTTATAGGTAATGATGGAATTACCTGGAATTATTTTCATTCTCGCGATGAGGGAGATTACCCCATTGATGGGAAAGGGATAATGCTTAGGCGAGCTTCAGATGGTAAATTGGAATCAGGAATTATATCTGGCGGAATTGGCAGTTTTTCTATTCAAATGAGAAAAGCTTTTACGGGAAATTCTGTAAGGCAACTAGAGCTCTATATTAACGGAGAGTTAAAAGGAGTGTCGATTGAATTTGGTAATTTTTCTGGTGAGGATGATACTGCATATACATTTTCAGTAGAGGATATTAATGTTGAGGGGGAATTTGTGTTAATGGTTAAGAATGTAGGTTCTACCACAACCAATAAGCAAACAACTATTGACAACCTTACTTGGACTGCGTATCCGGACGATGTTCCACCTATTGCCACTTTCTATCCTGAGAATGGTGCTACTGGAGTACCGTTGAACGTACAGCCAACCATTACCTTTAGTAAACCCATTTTTACCAGTCCTGCGGGCGATGAGGTAACTAATGCTAATGTGGAGAGCTTACTTTCTTTTACCGCCAATGGCGTGGATGTACCTTTTGCAGCAACCATTGCCGGAAAGATAATTACCCTTATTCCTTCCGATGAATTGGCGTATGGAACCGATTATACGTTGACCGTAGCAGCAGTGCAGGATGAGGGAGGTAATGCCATGGCTGCGCCTGCAGCTGTAACCTTTTCAACCATTGATGCCACAGCACCCACCTTGGTTGTTACCGGAAACTATCCCGGACCGTACTATGCCGGCGATCAGCTTACGCTAACCTGGGAGGCTGCAAATATTGATCAGGTGAAAATTGATGTTTGGATGCCTGACACTGGAATTTGGCTACCGGCCGTTGAGGGAACCGTTGACGCATCAGCAGGTGAAACGGTGATTGCTGTACACCCCACTACGCAATTTGGGGTGGGCTATAAGCTAAGAGTTTCCGGAACGGCAGAGGGTGATCCGTCGGATGAGACCAATCCGTTTACTTTGCGTGAGGTGCACACGAACTTATCATCGCTCAGACTGCGTCCAAACAATACGGAACTGCGTTTTGACGGCGAAGCCGTAGTCTCCTATTCTCGTGAAACCCGTAAACAGAAATATATTCAGGATGATGCAGCTGCCGTGCTTATTGATGACGCCAGCGGAATTGTTACTCAGGCGTATCCTGTGGGTAGTGCTATAACCGGATTGGTAGGAAAGATTAGCATTTATAATCAGCTGGTGCAATTTATTCCTCTTGAGGATCCGGGTGCTCCCGTTTCGTTTGATAATCCGGTGGTTCCTTTTGAGACTAATCTCTCCAATTTAAGTTCAGCGCATCAGTCTATGCTTATTAAGCTGGAGAATGTAACCTTTACCTCTGCCGGAACTTTTGAATCGGGAAAGAATTATACCATTAAGGATGCTGATGATGAGACCGGGATTTATCGTACAGCTTTTACGGAGTCCGACTATATTGGGCAACCCATCCCCACTGCTAATATCACCGAAATGCTGGTTCTGGTTGGGCAATTCAATGCCGATATTCAGCTCACTTCCCGCTCGAGCGCCGACTGGACAATGATTAGTAGTGATGCGACTTTAGCCACCTTTATGTTGGGCGATAAAAATGCACTTGCATTAACAGGAGTACAGGTTGACGATCCGGAAACCGATTTGGGTGCAACGCTCTACATTGACGATTTCGATGGATTTGACGGGATCGTGGCCGTGCCTTCACATCAAGCCGCTACTGTTGTAGTAAAACTTAATGGTGTAGAGGTGGAGGCATCCGATTGGGCTACCCAATCCTTGGCCGATAATGATGTTGTAGTTGTTACGGTTACTGCCGAAGACAATAATACACAAGCATACTATAAAGTATTTATTACCGGAGAGAATCGTCAGCTTACGCTTACAGCACCAGTGGGTGAGAATACCTACGAAACCGGTGATGAGATTACCTTTAGCTGGACATCGGAGAATATTGAGAATGTAAACCTTTATATGGTAGCTGGTGATAATGCCGAGCTAATTAATGCAGAAGGTCCGGTTAATGCCACAGCAGGCAGCTTTACCTATAGCGTTCCCAATGGCCTGTTTGGTTCCTTTAAGTTTAGAGTAGCCGATGCGCTGGATGCAACATTCTATGACGAAACGGATGTGGCAAGCACTATTACTGATAATGTGTTACCAATACCTGTAGCACTGTATCCCGCTCCGGGAAGTGTGGATATGTTAACCTCCTTAATGCTTAGGGCAGAATTTAACGAAAAGATTCAAAAAGGGCAGGGGCAATTAACCATTCTAAAAGCTGCCGATGCCTCTGTTGTTCAAACCCATGATGCTGATGAGCTGATCATTAATAACAATGTGGCCACTCTGTTTGTAACAGGTTTGCCTGCCGAGACGCAGCTTTACATCAATATAGATGAAGGGTTGATAAAAGATATGGCTGGCAATTTAGTTTCAGCCGTTACAGATAATACAACATGGCATTTTACCACAGCCATCATGCCCGACACCGAACTGTTCTTCAGCGAGTACGTTGAGGGAAGCAGCTTTAATAAAGCGTTGGAGATTTACAACCCCTCGTTAACTCCGGTTAACCTTTCGGGCTATAAGGTGGTGAAGTACCTTAATGGGGGTAATGCAGCCAACCAAACCCTTGCGCTTTCCGGCACGATCAATCCGGGTGATGTGTTTGTGATTGCACACGGTAGTGCTGCTCAAGCCATAAAGGATGTGGCAGATCTTGTTGAGGGTGATAATGGCGTAACCAACTTTAACGGGAAT
>CAZKPD010000033.1:0-21326 GCA_964554585.1 uncultured Rikenellaceae bacterium | reverse complement strand
ACTCCGTCAACCATTACATTGGCTAGCTTATAACCCTCATTTGCACTAAATGTAAAGGTTTGATCTGAACCATGCTCTACCTCCACTGCGCCCGAAGGCGTGATTGTTCCGTTTCCAACAGCTGAGGCTGATATGGTGTAAACCAACACCTCAAACTCAGCAACAATGGTGTGAGGTTCAACCACATTGACAAAGGTGTAACTGCCTGCCGAAACCGCATCGGGTGCATTCACTCCGTCAATAATGACATTAGCTAGCTCATAACCCTCATTCGCACTAAAAGTAAAGGTTTGATCTGAACCATGTACTACTTCCACCTCACCCGAAGGGGTAATATTTCCTTCGCCTACTGCCAATGCAGTTATAATATGGGAATCGGGTACAAAATCCCTACGGATATAGTAAAACTTTAGCTCTCCTGTGCCTGTCTCCTTATATGCACCTCCAATGATTTTACCATCGGCTGAGGCAAAGGGGTATCCGCTAACGGAGAGGTTGGCTTCCTGCATGATATCAATACCCGTTTGCTCCAGAATCCATCCTGCATATCCGATATACTTGGAAGCACTAGCATCGTACACAAGGCCTTGCGTTTTAGTTGAAGGCGAATTGCCCTGTTTGGAAGCCAAAGTGGTTCCGTCATTCAGCGTTTGGGCCAACCACAGATCTCCGCTATAATCCCCCAAGAACCAGTAGGGCGCAATGCCCGTATTGGGGTCTACCAGAACGGTGAACGTGTTGGAACCCGTGCTCAGATCAAATACCGCAATGTGCTGGAACATGGTCATTACGTAAACCTCCATATCAAGGTAGGTATAGCCAACGGAAACATAACGGCCATCACCGCTTAGGGATAAGCCTCGCTCCAAAAAGAACTTCACACCGCCACCACCGGCCAGTACTCCCTCGGGAATCGATTTGCCCAGCTCGGTGTAGGTGTAGTTAGCTCCCTCTTTGGTCCATACTAAAGGGTAGATCATCTGCAAATCGTTGAAATCATACTCGAACAGACCGAGGATTACGCTGCCATCGGCAGAAATATCCACCACCTTCACCCCGCGGGGTGCATTGCCCTGCACATCGGCTTCGGGCATGGGCAGAACTACCAGCTCGTAGTCGGTGCCGTTGTGTACCCAAAGGGCGGGACGGTACAGATTATCGGCGTCCTCATCCAGAATATGGCCACCCAGCAGGGAGCCATCGCTACTGCTGGCAGCTGCGCTACCGCCATTCTTGGAGTTGTTGGGCAGCAAAACCCAATCCTCACCCAACATGCGGTAGGCAGGCTGAGCAGAAGCCGCAGTTCCGGCCCTGCCCACCACCATTCCGTCATTGGTTACATCGGCCACGTAGTCACCAGCCATCCCCTCGCGGGAAAAGGTGACCGTTTGACCCGTCTCCGTATTGTGAATAGCGCCCACACCCAATGCCGATCCGGCAATGTAACGGCTGTTATCGGAAACAGAGGTCTTCTCAAATGGGAAAGTGATGTCGGTTACCACATGGGCATTATACATTATGGGCCTAGCTTTTTTAACTATATAATAAAACTTAATCTCCCCTGTGCCTGTCTCCTTATATGCACCTCCAATGATTTTACCATCGGCTGAGGCAAAGGGGTATCCGCTAACGGAGAGGTTGGCTTCCTGCATGATATCAATACCCGTTTGCTCCAGAATCCATCCTGCATATCCGATATACTTGGAAGCACTAGCATCGTACACAAGGCCTTGCGTTTTAGTTGAAGGCGAATTGCCCTGTTTGGAAGCCAAAGTGGTTCCGTCATTCAGCGTTTGGGCCAACCACAGATCTCCGCTATAATCCCCCAAGAACCAGTAGGGCGCAATGCCCGTATTGGGGTCTACCAGAACGGTGAACGTGTTGGAACCCGTGCTCAGATCAAATACCGCAATGTGCTGGAACATGGTCATTACGTAAACCTCCATATCAAGGTAGGTATAGCCAACGGAAACATAACGGCCATCACCGCTTAGGGATAAGCCTCGCTCCAAAAAGAACTTCACACCGCCACCACCGGCCAGTACTCCCTCGGGAATCGATTTGCCCAGCTCGGTGTAGGTGTAGTTAGCTCCCTCTTTGGTCCATACTAAAGGGTAGATCATCTGCAAATCGTTGAAATCATACTCGAACAGACCGAGGATTACGCTGCCATCGGCAGAAATATCCACCACCTTCACCCCGCGGGGTGCATTGCCCTGCACATCGGCTTCGGGCATGGGCAGAACTACCAGCTCGTAGTCGGTGCCGTTGTGTACCCAAAGGGCGGGACGGTACAGATTATCGGCGTCCTCATCCAGAATATGGCCACCCAGCAGGGAGCCATCGCTACTGCTGGCAGCTGCGCTACCGCCATTCTTGGAGTTGTTGGGCAGCAAAACCCAATCCTCACCCAACATGCGGTAGGCAGGCTGAGCAGAAGCCGCAGTTCCGGCCCTGCCCACCACCATTCCGTCATTGGTTACATCGGCCACGTAGTCACCAGCCATCCCCTCGCGGGAAAAGGTGACCGTTTGACCCGTCTCCGTATTGTGAATAGCGCCCACACCCAATGCCGATCCGGCGATGTAGAGACCGTTATCGGAAACAGAGGTCTTCTCAAATGCGAAAGTGATGTCGGTTACCACATGTAATTGGAAAGTAAACTCACTCTCATCACTCTTAGATCTCTCCTTTGTAGATGAAAAAGCAGAGAAGACGTTACCGGTGCTCAATAGCAACGTAAGCGTAACGTATAAACCAAGTTTAAAAAGGTTTTTCATATTTATTAGGTTTAAATGTAACTTGTTAAAAAAAATCATATTCTGTGTTACAAGCTATTACTGCTCAACTCATGCAAGCAATTATTTGTTTACAATAAACTTACGAGTTATCATTTGCCCGGCACTTTTAAGGGTTAGGATGTATATACCTGAAGGCAAATGATCTACATTAATTCTAAATTGACCCGAGCGGGTATTTGGAGTAAAACGGTTGTAGACCATTCCTGCAACACTGCTCACGGTCACCTCTTCCAATAGAATGTCTTTCATATCAACTGTCAAAACATCCCTAACAGGATTGGGGTAGATATGAATGGCACTACTCAAGTCATTGGCCGGAATTGAAGTGGCGGATTCAATTCGTATATCATCAATCATAAAAACCAAGCCGTCAACGGTAACACATTGAATTGCCACATGCACCATTTGGTTGGCATAACTGCTCAAATCCACCTCATAATAGGTCCACTCTGTGGGTACCGTATGGGTTCCACTAATCTTAGTAAAACTCTCAGTACTATTATCTCCTGTGGAGATAAGAATATTAAACTGTTCCAGATTTTGAGCAGGGCTGTTGGACTTGGCATATAGAGACAATGCAAACTCATCACCAATATGTAATTGGGGAGAAATCAGCCAATCGTTGCGCTGTCCAGAAGTAGTTCTCATACTGCCAGCATATCGCTCACCCTCGTAGGGAAAAGTATGAGTATTTGTCGTGGGTGGTACGGTTTCTTCGGGATTGTAAACAATAAATGCAAATTTGGACTGCATATTGGGGAATGGCACAACAAACTGTACCGTTGGAGTATCGTCACCATCGAATGTTGTCCAATTGGGATTAAAATGGCTAATGGCAAAATCTTGGCTATGCTCAAAGTTCATATGATATGGGTCCACGGGCTCCATATTAAAGAAATTTTGAGTTAGCAGATCATTGGACTCATTCTCATCATCGGGTAGCACTGTGTAAATGGTTACCAAATTATCACCCAAAGCAGAAAGGTTCACCTCAAATTCAACGGTTCCCTCTCTATAGGGTCTAATGTATTCAACTTGGCTAACCATTGGCTCACCTCCATTGACACTGCAATAGACCGTGAGATTTGTGATAGGATTGGCACCGTTATTCCCTATGGTGGCCACCACCCTTTCGTTTACACCAAACAGCCCCATGGTAGTAGTTGGCTCATCAACAGAAACTACCATAGCATCAGTGCTAACCACAGCTGCGTTGTGTCCAAAACAAGGACGTATCATCATATTACCGTATTCCGGTACAGGGTCAGAAAGATATCCCGGAGGATTGGTAGAGGTTACATAAATATATCCGACTTGCCAGTCGACAGCCACATTTAGGGGGGTGTTGTTTATTTGATTTATTTCAACGTAATAGTATCCGGGTTCCAGCACAATGGGAGGAACAGCATAGTTAACTAATATATTCTCTGACGGTCTTTTGGCAGCGACTGTAAAAAACCGTTTTGACAAATATCCACTGGGATACTCAACATAGTACAATGAGAGTTCAAATTCGGTGGCATTAGAGGTATTTGGAGCCCATCCAATGCTTATGGAGGTTAGGGTATCGGTAGCCATGAAGTGGAATAGCGGTCCAAATCCTAAGGGTGATCCTGACTGAACCCCGGGCATATCAAGGAGACCCTCATCCACTGCATAAATAGTATCTGTAACAGTAAAAGTAGCAACCGTTTGAATATTATCATCAGGATATTCATCCTCTTCGTCCATTTCGGCTCTGATTTTAAGCTCGGCCAGGTCGCCAATACCGAATCCGATGAGTGAACTTTTTAGCGATATGCTAAGATTTTGATTAGGCTGTAATTGTTCTCCTACGGAACTGGCCAACGTCGAATCATTCTTTCCTAATACGGATATCTTAGCATTATTGGCCACTTCTGATCCGCTATTTACAATGGAAGCAGAAAAATCATATTGGGCGTCCAACTGTTTTTGTGGAATCATTTTAAAAGAGGAATAAAATTTACCGTTCTCTAGTACAATATCATGATCAAATCCGGCACTTACCAAGAAACTTTCAATCCATAATGTGTTAACCCGTGTACCAATAATTGCAAAAGAGTATATATCAGAATCCTCAATAATAAATGATGCGGTGGCCGTTCTGCCGTCGGTAATCTCATTTGTGAACTCTCTCACCACCTGCCAGGTGGAAACATCTGTTCCTGTTGGACCAACTAAGACCTTAAAATCGGTACTTTCGTTGTACATGCTATTTCCTGCCCTAAAGGTTATTGCAATTCTATACTTACCGGCTTCAAAGTCAAAACATCTGGAACGTAATGGCGCAGTTCCACTAGAATGACGCCATCCAACACTTTGCAATAACCATGAATTTTCTGCATCGGGTACCCACTCATCGGCATAAATTCTATTTTCTAACGTAAAAATGTGATTCCTTGGCAATTGATCGTTTGTGATAGGTGAGTAGTGCGTAACCGAAGCCGAAGTGGTATCATTATCAGCATTGATATCCAAGGGGTGTACGGTAACAATGGATACCTGATACTCCAATTCTTCAGAAAAGTCGGCAATCTCCCCCAGCGAGAATCTTCTATTCTCTCCTGCAAATAGCTGTTCATCAAAGTGTACCGTCTCAATATACTCATTGTTTACGATCAGCTTCAGATCAAAACTCTCCACAGTCACATTACCGCTGTTGGTAACCAAACAGGATACCTCCGACGTTGCACTTAATCCACAAGCAGAAGGAGGCAAAATAATTGCAGAGGGTGACAAGTCGGGTTCTCCACTAAAAGAGCCATCATAAACCTCCACATTATCTATAAAAACACCGCCATGGTTTGCGGGCGAGTTCACATAAAAAGCAAAATAGTATACTCCATCTTCAAGAACCTCAAAATTTACGGCTGAAAATCTCCATGTTTTATGGTTAAATGATAGGTCCTCAAAAAGAACCTCGGTTAACTGGGTTGGGTCAGCATTGGTTCCAAAAAGGAGCTTCATGGATTCATTGTATTGCCATGCCAAAGGTTTATAATGAAAAGTGATATGATATTGGCCCGCTGACAGCGTCAGCGGATTGCTTAGGACCAAATAATCATCGGATTGGTTGGAACCATTGGTAAAGCATTGTGCAGCTCCGGGTTGAGCATCGGGACCATGACCATATACGTTTCTTACCCATGTTTTATCGTCATTGTTGTTGTCCACAACGATCCATTTATTATTAAAATCATCATCTGTACTAAAATCAGAATAGAACAACAACTCCTTAGAACTACTGCCAACCTCTTGGGAAAAACAGAATCCAAAAAATGGGATGAGCAGAAAAATGGTAAGTAAATAGTTTTTCATGTTCGCATGTTTTTATTTTATTGCTGTAAAAATACGGTTACAGTGCCGCCTAATCCAAATAATAAGGGTATACAAGATGTTACATTCACTTAAAAACTTTAATTTTGCTGCTATTGAGGTCTATTGCTACTTCTATTCATTATGAAAAAAATACTCCTAATCCTATTTTGCATCGGTCTCCCTTACCTTCTTTTAGGGATTAATGCGAGAGATACGTTAAACCATAATGAGCCAAATCAGAAAAAACAGATTGAAGAATTTATTCAGCACTACATAAATTCGGCTTCCTCGACCGATAGTACCACATTGGAGCAGGATATCCACCTAAAGGAACAGGTAAAGAAATTTGTAGATAAATCTCCACAGCTTTGGGTTGATGCACTGATTAGTTTTAGTATTCGTATAACAAACGAAAATGTAGAAAAGCTTAACCAGCTTGTAAATGAGACATTTCCCTTGTTCTCTAAAAACAGCCATTCGCAAGCCTATGCAAAGCTTTTTTTGGCAAAAGGCACTTTGTATCTCTACTCCGGCTATTACTTTGAGGAGTCGTATAGATATCTTTCGCAAGCATTAGAACTGTTAGATTCTATCCAAGACCCCAAAAGCGTAGCCTTAACGTATAGCCATCTTGGAGCGCTATGGCGAAATCTTCAAGAGTATGACAATGCCCTTTCATGTTCCTCTAAATCAGAATCCCTATATAAAAAGGCCGGATATGAAAATGAGGCATACAACATGCGATTGAATGCCTGCATTATATATCTAGAAACAGGAGAAACGCAAAAGATTCGAAATATACTTAATAGCGATTTGGCTTGGGCTGAGGAGTTCGGTTCAAATCAGTACCTCGAGTTTTTTCATGTTATTAAGGGACATTACTACGTTTTAACCGAAAAGCTGGATAGCGCCATTCTATTCTTTAACAAAGCTCTCGAAATTACCGAAAGGAATGCCCCAAAAAAGAGTACTCGAAAATCCTATATTCTGGCAAATATTGGGGAGATCTTTTTTAAGCAACATAAATATGAGCTGGCTAAACAGTATCTTCAAAATTCATTACCCTATGAACATCAAACCAACAGATTGAATGTAGAGGGTCAAACCTATGCAATGCTCTCTAAAATATATGAGTTTAACAAAGATATACCCACTGCATATAATTATCTGAAACATTCGGTTCAATTACAAGACTCTTCGGCCATCCAAGAGAAATTGAACAGAATACAGATGGCCAAAAGCAGAGACGACCTACTGCATTACCAGCAGCAGCTGCAAATCTCAAAGCAACAGACCGAAATTACCAGAGTCAGATCTTTAACAATTATACTGTCGCTAACCTTAATCCTAGTAATTATCCTATTCATTCTACTCTATATCAATAGAAAGAGAAGCATAAAAGAGCTTGAAAATAAAAGGCTGGCACAGCAGCTCAAGACTGAAGAGATAAACAATCGACTAGAGAAAATGGAGCATGAGAGAGCCATTGAAGAAAAAAATCGTAAAATAGCTACTACTCAGCTGTTAAGCGCAGAAAAGAGTCGAGTGTTAGAGAATTTACTAACCAATTTTCAACCCTTTTACAGCAATAAACAGATATCCGAAGAGATATGGAAGGAGATGAAATCCTTTGTGTCATCAACCCTGCGTAAAGAGGATGAATGGGATAAATCAAAAATTCATTTTGAGGAAGTACACCCGGACTTTTTTAAAACCCTAAAGGAGCTTGCTCCCAATTTAACCGAGAATGAGCTTAGAGTTTGTGCCTATGTGAGAATAGGCATGAAAACGAAACAGATAGCCAATATCATGTCCATAAATCAACGAAGCGTGATTGTAAGCCGTCATAGGATAAAAAAGAAATTACAATTAGAAGACGATACGGCAATTGATGATTTTATAAGAAATATCGATACCCAATAGTATAAAAAATAGTTAAAAATTTCTTGCTTAATGAACATATGTTCACTATATTTGCCGTGAACATTTGCTAATTAAATATGTCTCCACGAGCAAGAAAAATAAGAAGAGTACTCAACCCACCGATTATCAAAGGGTTTAAACCCTATGGGAATGAGATAGGAACAGATCATTCAGGAGGTCATATTGCGTTGCAACTTGAGGAGTACGAGGCGCTTCGGCTTTGCGACTATGAGATGTATACGCATCACGAGGCAGCAGTGATAATGGGCGTTTCGCGCCCAACCCTTACACGTATTTACGCTTCGGTTCGCCAAAAAATAGCACGGGCTTTTGCCGAGGGGCTTAGCATTTCCATTGAGGGCGGTAAGGTGTACTTCGACAGCGACTGGTACGAATGCCACCACTGCAAAAGCACTTTTAATAATCCCAATATGGAGGAGAAAATTGCTCAATGTCCACTTTGTGGAAGCGAGCAGATTTCGGAATATGAGATGGAATTGCCCGGGATTTATCCCCCTGTTGGACGACAAGAAGATCGGATATGTATTTGTACTGCATGCGGTTACGAAATGGAGCATAATCATCGGAAACCCTGTCATGCGGTTCAATGCCCCAAATGCAGGGCCCGTATGCAACGCAAAGAGAATAATTTATAATAAAATATAAATCACATCACCATGAAAATTGCCATTACATCAACAGGAAATTCACCCGACTCGAAAATGGACGAGCGCTTTGGACGCTGCTCCTACTTTGTTATTTACGATACCGAAAGCAAATCCACAGAGTTTATTCCCAATCCCAACAAGGAAGCGGAAAATGGTGCGGGACCCGCATCGGTACAATTAGCTGCGCAACGGGGAGTTGAAAAAATTGTGTCGGGCGAATTCGGAATGAAGATTAAATCGCTAATCGACAGCCTTAAAATACAGATGATCGTTATGAGCGATAGGGACAAAACCGTTGCTCAGATTATTGAAATGCTTAACCACTAAAACGGATGGATTATGCCAAAGCTTGACGGAACAGGCCCCGATGGCAAAGGTGCTAAGACAGGTCGAGGATTAGGGCAATGCAGTGAGCTATCGGATGATGAGAAGCTGCAAAAACTAGGGACAGGAATGGGTAAAAAGCGCAAGTCAGACTGCACCGACGAGGGGCAGGGAAAGCGTTTGCAGAGTGGAAAATAGCCACTTCAAACCCACACAGCATGTTAAACTAACTAAAATGGAGGTGATTATGCCAGGATTTAACAGACAGGGGCCGGAAGGACAAGGTCCAATGACCGGTCGCGGAATGGGGCCATGCGCCCAATCGGCTACTCAACCAGAGCAGCCAACCCGTGGCGAAGGACGTGGTATGGGATATGGCCGAAAGGGCTGTGGGAATGGTCGTGGCTTTGGCCAAGGGCAGGGTAAAGCTCACAAAAGAGGTTTTGGTCAAGGCCAAGGACGTGGCCATCAAAGATCTAATTAATAATTTATTTTTTTAATCCTTATAAATACGCTTTATGAACCAAACAATTGCCATTCCTATGGAGAATGGAAAACTTTGCGCACACTTTGGCCACTGCCAAACCTTTGCCTTTATAAAGGTAGAAAACTGTAAAATTGTAAACATTACGGAGCATACTCCTCCCGAGCACGTGCCCGGACTTTACCCACGCTGGGTTGCACAGCACGGTGCCACCGATGTGATTGCCGGAGGCATGGGGCAAAAAGCGGTACAGCTGTTCCACGAGCAGAATATTAACGTATTTACCGGTGCTCCCATGGATACAGCTCAAGAGATTGTAACCCGCTTTTTGGCCAATAACCTAGAACTTAGCGCCAACTACTGCAATCACGACCACGACCATGAACATGGTCACGGACACGGATGTAATCACTAATAGTGCAAACCAAATTTTCAAAGATTCAACCAATGATCCGCAGTAACCCCATTACCATAGCTATTGGAAGCGGAAAGGGAGGAACGGGCAAAACCCTACTTTCCACAAACCTGTTCTATGCGTTACAACAGCAAGGGCATAGGGTAACGCTTGTGGACTGTGATGCGGAGGAGCCCAATGACATAATTTTTTTTGAGGGCAAAAAGCAGAGCACCATTGACGTAACCCAACGGGTTCCTGTGATTGATGAGTCGAAATGCACCTACTGCGGTAAATGCCACGAGTACTGTAGCTACAAGGCCATCTTTATCATTCCGCCTGCAAGGGTGATTAAGGTAATGGAAGAGCTGTGCCACGGTTGTGGTGCTTGTACTGTTGCCTGTGAGTATGATGCCATCACCGAAAAGGACTCCTCACTGGGTGAAATCACAACCTATCGAATTGCTGAGCATGCACAGATTATTGAAACCCGAATGCATGTGGGCGTTTACTCGCCCGTAGCCATTATTAAAAAGGGAATCAGCCAAGCAGGTAATGACCATACGGTGCTGCTGGATGCCCCTCCGGGCACATCGTGTTCGTTTATTCAAACGGCTGCTCGTGCCGACTATGTAATTCTGATTACCGAACCTACACCCTTTGGACTTAGCGATTTAAAGCAGTCGATGGATACGCTAAAGGATATGGGTAAACCCTTTGGAGTGGTTATAAATCGTGCGGGAATTGGGCACAATGAGGTGCATCAATATCTGGAAGAGAATAGCATCCCGCTCCTACTGGAGATACCCTTTGAAAAGCGTATTGCCAAAACCTACTCACAGGGTCAGCTGGTCGTGAGTGAAGACGAAAAGCTGCGCGAGCAGCTGGTAAACCTGTTTAACCGAATAAACCACGAGTATGGAAATAGCAGTAATTAGCGGCAAGGGTGGAACCGGAAAAAGCAGTATTAGCGCAGCTTTTGCTACTCTGAACGAGAATGTTGTACTGGCCGATTGCGATGTGGATGCAGCCAACCTGCACCTTATCTTTACGCCTACCCACGAAGAAGAACAGGTTTATATTGCCGGTCAAACGGCAATTATCGACTACAATCTGTGTACCCACTGTGGGCTATGCAAGGATTACTGCCGATTTGATGCCATCTCATGGATAGATAGCCGTATTGTGATTGATGAGATAACCTGTGATGGCTGCCAGCTCTGCTCACGAATTTGCCCATTTGAAGCCATTACCATGGTTGATAATGATAGGAGCCGGATGTTTACAGGTTCCTTTCGGAACGGAAAAATGGTTTACGGTCGTTTGGCTCCGGGTGAGGAGAACTCGGGCAAGCTGGTGAATATGGTTCGTGCCAAGGCTAAAACTTTGGCAAAAGAGCATAGCATTCAGGATGTAGTAATTGATGGCCCTCCGGGCATTGGGTGTGCAGTGATATCATCCATCACCGGCACACAGCATGTGGTGGTGGTAACAGAACCCTCTGCCTCGGGACTACACGACCTCAAGCGAACCCTTGAACTGGTTAATCAGTTCAACCTCAAATCGTGGGTATTAATCAATAAGTACGACCTAAACATCGAAATGGCTGAGCAGATTGAACGTAAAGTTGAGGAATGGGGTTCTACTCCATTGGGCAGGCTCCCTTTCGACCCTATTTTTGTCGATGCAATGGTCAGCTGCCAAAGCGTACCCGAATTTGCTCCCCAATCGGAAATAACCAAACAGCTTACCGATTTTTGGAACAAAATCGTTAGCAGTTAATGCTGGTTATTTACACGAGTATTCACACTTTTGTAATCGCAAAATATTGATCAACTCAAATGAGTGAACAAAAAGCAACCAAAGGGTACATCCACCTTTATACCGGCAACGGAAAGGGTAAAACCTCCGCAGCTATTGGCTTAGCCATACGAGCTGTAGGCGCAGGAAAACGGGTATTCATTGGCCAGTTTGTAAAGGGTATGCCCTACTCGGAGCTGGAATCGCTTAAACGTTTCGACGAGATTACCATTAAACAGTATGGACGCGACTGCTTTATAAAGCATAGCCCCACGGAGGAGGATATTAGAGCTGCCGAAGAAGGGCTTAAGCAGATTGAACAGCATATTCGCCATAACGCCTATGATGTGGTAATACTGGATGAGATTTGCATAGCTCTTTACTACAGGCTGTTTCCAATTGAACCCATTTTAACCTTGCTCAAAGAAAAACCCGACGAAATGGAGATAGTGCTTACCGGGCGCTATGCACCACCCGAGCTAATAGCAGCAGCTCATTTAGTTACGGAGCTAAAAGAGGTGAAGCACTACTATAACAAGGGGGTAGAAGCCCGAAAAGGAATTGAATTCTAATTTTACTTGTCAACATAAAACTAACACATTAAGCAGGAGGAAACATACATGGAAGGATTTGTAAAAGTCAGCCTACCGGGCGTTAAGAGCATCATTGCAGTAGCCTCGGGAAAAGGAGGCGTAGGAAAATCAACCGTTGCATCGAACTTAGCCATTGCGCTGGCGCGCAACGGGTACAAAACAGCACTAGTGGATGCGGATATCTTTGGGCCATCCATACCAAAAATGTTTGGAATTGAAGGAGCCAATCCCGAAGTTATTCGCGATGGCGATAAGGAACAGATGATCCCCATTGAGAAAAACGGAGTGAAAGTGATGTCTATCGGCTTCTTTATTCGCACCGGCCAAGGGCTTATTTGGCGTGGTCCCATGGCATCCAATGCCCTTACCCAACTTTTAGAAAACACGCAATGGGGCGACATAGACTACCTAATCCTCGACTTTCCTCCCGGAACCAGCGATATTCAGCTTACCACCGCTCAAAAGTATGTGGTAAATGGAGCCGTACTGGTTACTACACCCCAAGAGGTGGCGGTGGAGGATGCCCGCAAAGCGGCATCCATGTTCAACAATAAAGATATTAAGACTCCTATTTTGGGCGTGGTAGAAAACATGTCATGGTTTACCCCTGCCCCTCACCCCGATGAGAAATACTATATTTTTGGAGCGGGTGGCGGAGAGCGTTTGGCCATGGAGCTAAACGTGCCCCTGCTGGGTCAAATCCCTTTGATTGCTGAGATTGGAGCAGCAGCCGACAAGGGAATGGGAATTTACAACCAAAGCAATAAAGTGGCAGTTGATGCCTTTGATGCCATAGTGGAAAGGCTATTGCCTTAACCAATATTGGGTTAAAAATAAGACTCCCCGATTACAAAGATAATGGGGGAGTTTTTTTATGGCATTTAACCAACCAATGCTAAATCGCTGCACCAACCCATTTTCTGGAACTGAGGTACGAATAGGAAAATAGCGAAAGGAATATGGCATACACTATTTCCACCGTCCAAGCACCCGTAATGTTTACCTTAAAATATCCCACCATCACTAAAGTGTATGACACATAGATAAGCAATGCAAAAACTTCAAGGGTAAGGGAAACCCTAGTTTTACCAGTTCCTGAAACTCCGCTAAAAAGAATATTAGCCATTCCAAGCAGCACCGAAGAGAAAGAGATGAGGTAGATCAACGGTACCCCCATTCGTATTAAATGGAGGTCGTTGGTATAGATACCAAGTAGCTGTTCAGCAAAAATGGAAGCAGGAATAACTATGACAAGCACTGAAGAAACGGCCAGCACTATAACTCTTTTGATAATAACTAGGACTTCATCCGTATTTCCCTTGCCTATAGCATAGCTCACCAACGAATTATTTGCTGATGAAAATCCCATAATGGGCACCATAAGAATAATGTATATAGAACGGATTATATTTGAAATGGCCAATTGGCTTTCTCCCTGTTTCTCTATAATTAAAAAGAAGACAAACCAAACCGCAAATCCCAAGAAATTTTGCAGCATCATGGGCAATGAAACCTTTAAGGTTCTCATCAACAGGGGAACGCTAAAGAATTTAAAGCTAAAAAGTCTATATTTTTTCAGGGGTATTTTCCATAGTGTATAAAGGGTAAATGCTATTGATGCGGACGCCTCAGAAATAACGGATGCAAGGGCAGCACCGGCCACGCCCATTTCCGGAAATCCGAAAGCCCCAAAAATAAGTGAGTAATCTAAAAATACGTTCACAACCACCATAATGAGAGTGGTATAGGTAATTACCTTAGTACGCGAAATGCCCACATAAAAGGCTCTGAATAGAAAGTTGGTATGCGCAAAGAAGATACCCCAGATGCGATATTGAATAAAATCTTTACTGGCATGTAATATATTATCAGAATCGACAATAACCGAAAGCAGTTGATTCCCAAAAAGTTTTACAGAAAAGAAGAGTAGTAAAGCAAGACCCATTAAGAAAAGATAGCCATGCTCAACTGTTCTGCCAATGGCCCTATACTGTCGCTCACCATTTCGACGGGCCACCAAAATTTGAGTACCCACTCCAAAACCCCATCCTAGCATTACTAGGGTCATATAAAAAAGTCCGCCAATGGCACCTCCACCCAATGCAACCTCACCCAAATGACCGAGAAATGCGGTATCGATGACATTCAGAATATTTTGGGCAACACTACCAATAATGATTGGGTAGGCTATTTTCCAAATATTGGAATATGAAATGGAATTACTCAAACAATAACTTTACGTTAAAACAATCGCCAAAAGTAGCAAACTTTTAAGATTCCTCGATAAAAATATTTTGAATAAGCTTTGCAAAACCCGTGTAAGTAGTTAATTTCATCGCCGATTTGACATAGCTGCCAAGTTGCTGTTCTTAAACTTGAGTTTTTTGACGTATACCCATAAAACCATGATATTAACCGACTGGATTATAGTTTCTCTCTACTTTATTATCAGCCTTGCCATTGGTTTCGCCATGAGTAAGCGGGCAGGTCGAAGCACCAGCGATTTTTTTCTTAGCGGCCGAAGCCTCCCCTGGTACATTGCCGGCACCAGTATGGTGGCCACAACCTTTGCCGCCGACACACCCTTAGCCGTTACAGAGCTGGTAGCCGAAAGCGGAATTGCCGGAAACTGGTTATGGTGGAATATGCTGTTTGGAGGAATGCTTACCGTATTCTTCTTTTCGCGCCTGTGGCGGCGATCGGGCATTCAAACCGATTGTGAGCTGGTAAGTATAAGGTACGATGGACGTGCCTCTCGGTTTTTGAGAGGGTTTAGGGCCATTTACATCGGTGCTGTTATGAATATCATTGTACTGGCATGGGTAAATTTGGCTATGGTTAAAATATTAGCCATCATGTTCCCCGATATCACATTCTTTGGTATTTCCAGTATTAACATCCTAGGCATAGAGTTCTCGGCCCACTTGCTTTTGGTTGGTGCGCTTATGCTCTTTGTGGCATTCTACTCAGCCCTATCAGGGCTTTGGGGTGTAAGCCTTACCGATAGCTTTCAGTTTATTATCGCCATGGCGGGATGTATTGTGCTTGCTGTTTTTGCCCTACGTCACCCCCAAGTGGGAGGAATCAGCGGGCTAAAAGCCCAGCTGCCCGATTCGGTTTTCTCGTTCTTCCCGGTCATTGGCAAAGGCGAATCTGCCTCGGGTGGTAAAATGCTCAGCTTAAGCCTTACCGCTTTTATCACCTATCTCGGAGTTCAGTGGTGGGCCAGCTGGTATCCCGGAGCCGAACCCGGCGGAGGAGGTTATGTAGCACAGCGCATGATGTCGGCAAAGGACGAAAAGCACTCCTTATTGGCTACCCTTTGGTTCCAGATTGCCCATTTTACCATAAGGCCTTGGCCTTGGATTCTGGTTGCGCTAGCTGCACTAATTCTTTATCCCGATGCAAGCGATAAGGGTGCTACCTACGTAATGGTCATCAGAGATGTGATGCCCACAGGCTGGTTAGGCCTACTTATGGCTGCTTTCTTGGCAGCATATATGTCCACCATGGCCTCACAGATTATCTGGGGAACATCATACCTCATCAATGACTTTGTAAAACCTTTTATTAAGCCCAATGCCTCAGAAAAATACTACGTTAAGATTTCTCGCATCTCCACCTTTGTGCTTATGCTCATATCGCTAATTGTAACCACTCAGTTCTCAAAGATTAGCGATGCTTGGCGATTTGTGTTGGCCTGCAGTGGAGGCATTGGTTTAGTGCTTATCCTGCGATGGTTTTGGTGGAGAGTTAACGCTTGGTCCGAAATATCGGCTATGCTTGCTCCTTTTCTTATCTACCCGTGGCTTCAGCTATACACCAATTTGGAGTTTGAGAGCATCCTGTTGTTAACTGTGGGCTTTGCCACGGTGGTTTGGATTACAGTTACCTTCCTCACCCGTCCTACCAGCATGGATACCCTAAAGGCGTTTTACACCCGAGTTCATCCGGGAGGTATTGGCTGGAAGCCCGTTTCGACACTATTACCCGAGGTAAAGAGCGACACCGGATTTAAGCATCTTTGGATTGCATGGTTGGCCGGCTGTGTTACTGTGCTCACTTTTCTGTTTGGAACCGGAAACCTGTTGCTAGGCTCTTACACAAAAGCTATAGTGCTATTCCTTTTGGCAGCCATAGCTATTCGAGTAATCATTGTCTCTTTACGCAAGCACGGATGGCATAAACTCATGGAATAAGTAATTAAACCCCTGTAATCAGCAATTTTTTTTACTTTGAAATATCACTTTTTTTCGTTTACTTGCAATAAATTTCAAAAAAACGAACAAATACATGTTGCATTACCCGCACCCAAAGCGATTGCTCCTAGTTCTCCTTGCCGGTTTAGCACTTCTTATTGGTTCGTGCAAATCAGATACTAATCCTAAGCGATCGTTTTCTATTATTCAGCCCAATAATGAGGATACGCTTTCATTAATTATCCAATACGAGGGTTCCCTATTCCCTATACCCTCGCCCCATCAGGTGATTAAGCTGTTAAAAGTTCATCATATTCCCTATAGCGAAAGTTATATCAATCCCATCAGCAACCTTAAGCGTTATAACACTACCTTTAAGAAAGCATTAAATTTTGGGGTGTACGGAACCAACCTTAGCTATCTAAACGTTTACAATCGAACACCCGAGTCCATTGCTTACCTTAATGTACTGAAAAAGTTAGCTGAGGATATGGGAATCGGGACCATTTTTGAGGAGCAGCTCTTTAAACGTATTGAAAGCAATATCAATCAACAAGACTCTCTGCTATACCTAATTAGCACAGCTTATCGAAAGATTGATGGTTTTTTACACGAGAATAACAGAAGTGATGTAGGTGCTTTGATTTTGGCCGGCGGATGGATTGAAAGCCTCTCGTTACTTACCCGAATTGGACAAAAAACGGCAAACCGAGAGGTTATCAATAGGATTGGTGAACAGAATCATCCATTGAGCAACCTCATTGAAGTGCTATCACCCCACTACTACACCTCGCCCTTGCATGCCGAGCTAGTTGACAAGCTTATGGAGCTGGCTGAAGAATTTGACGGAATTATCTACTCCTACTCCTACAAAGAGCCCAAAGTGGATGTGGAGAATAAGATTATATACATTCACAGCCAATCCCGGGTTGTCATGTCAGAGTACCACCTCAGCATTATCAGCCAAAAGGTTGAGGCTTTACGAAAAATGATTACTGAATAATCACCCGATAATTGACCGTTTGGTAATGAAAAAGATTCTTATTGCAATTGCACTCACCCTTGTATTTAGCGCCATATCGTTTGGCGTTCGGGCACAACTGACGCAACTGCAACATATTTGTTCACTATACTTTTCGCCAGATTATATCTCTGATGGTCAGGAGTACTATGCGCAGCTAAAGCCTAACCAAAAGGTTGAATTTAAAACCACTTTTTTTAGCGATAACACGTATCGGATTGTAACCTGTACCAACGTGAGGCGGTCTCCTACCATTTTTTCGGTGTACGACACCGAAAAGAATCTTTTATTTACCAATGCCGGGTATGACTACTCCCCATACTGGGACTTCAAGTTCTCTTCAACGGTTACCTGTATTATCCAAGTGGATGTAAAAACGGAAAAATTTACTCCCGGGCATGTGATGATGCTCATAGGCTATAAGCCCTAGGAATTTTGCCCTATAACCTGCTAAGAATAAAACCATGAGTGAATCTATTCTTAAGGCCCTAATGCAACTCTTTGCTATTATTGGCCATTCCGAAAATGACAACGACGAGCAATTCGACTCTGATAAGGTAGATAGGAGATCTGTTGTTGAAACATTTCTTAAACAGCAACTTAACCTCGAATTAGTTCAAGAATACCTTAAAATATTTGATTACTACTACGATTTATACCAAGAGAAGCAGAGTAATCAGGGATTATCTAAAAAGCGTACCTCATCCAGTTCGGTTCGGGTACTAAAAATTTGTACCCAAATCAACGAAGAGCTAACCCAACAACAGAAAGTTGTGGTTGTGGTTCGTCTGCTTGAGTTTGTTAAGTCTCACGAAGGGACCATCACCGATCAAGAGATGGCCTTTATCTCTACTGTGGCCGAAACTTTTTATATGCCCGAAAATGAGTTCAACCGTATTCATGGGTTTGTGCTTGACAGCTTGGATACCGCTCCAAACTATGATAACGTGTTGATTATTGACTCGAAAAAGAACGCCAAATACAAGGGTGTTAGGCATATTCAATCGCCTTCAATGGTTGGAGAGATTAGAGTGATTTGGGCTGAATTTGCCAACATCTATTTCTTACGCTACTCCGGTCAGGAAGAGCTTTACCTCAATGGCCATTTACTCCACATTGATAAGGTATTTGTTCTCAATGCCGGGTCTTCCATTCGAAATTCTAAGCTTACCCCCATTTACTATAGCGACATTGTTGCCCTGTTTACGCTAGATAAGATCAAAGAAAAAATCTTAATGGAGGTTGATGAGCTAGATTATCGGTTTAAAGGTGGGAAGTATGGTCTCCAAAAAATGAGTTTTACCTACGAATCTGGTCATTTGGTAGGTATTATGGGAGCCTCAGGAGCAGGGAAATCGACCCTTCTCAATGTGCTAAACGGCTCGGATGTACCCAACAGCGGAAGTGTACGCATTAACGGCATTGATATCCATACCCAATCCGAAGAGATTAAGGGGCTAATTGGATTTGTTTCTCAGGATGACCTGCTTATCGAAGAGCTAACCGTTTTCCAGAACCTCTACTACAATGCAAAGCTTTGCTTTGACAACTATACCGAAGAGCAGCTGCTCGAAGCAGTAAATAAGATGCTACTTAGCTTGGGTTTGCATGAGATTAAGAATATGGTGGTAGGTTCACCCCTTAATAAGAAGATTAGCGGTGGACAACGAAAACGGTTAAACATTGCGCTGGAGCTCATTCGCGAACCTGCCATCCTATTTCTTGACGAACCTACTAGCGGGTTAAGCTCACGCGACTCAGAAAATATTTTGGACCTGCTCAAAGAGCTTACCTTTAAGGGGAAGCTGGTCTTTGTAGTAATTCACCAACCCTCGTCGGACATCTTTAAGATGTTCAACAAGCTGCTTATCCTTGATACCGGTGGCTACCTTATTTACAATGGCGACCCCATCGAATCGATTATCTACTTTAAATCTAAGGTACAGCATGCAAACTGGAATGAGAGCGAGTGTACCTGTTGCGGGAATGTAAATCCCGAGCAGATATTCAACATTGTTGAAGCTAAGGTTTTAGACGAATACGGAAACCCCATGCGGGTGAGAAAAACCAGTCCGTTGGAATGGTACGACGAGTATAATATTAGCACTAAACAGGAGAAAAAGGAGAATGAAATACCCGACGAGCTCCCCGAAAACCCATTTAAAATTCCAGGGTGGCTTAAGCAGCTTCGCGTGTTTATTCAGCGTGATGTGCTAAGTAAATGGGCCAATACCCAATATATGGTTATTAACCTCCTTGAGGCCCCCGTACTCGCATTTCTACTAGCTTATATTATTAAGTACTATAGCGTTGATACAGCCAACCTATTTGGGTACACGTTGATGGATAACAGCAACCTACCGGTTTACCTGTTCATGTCGGTAATTGTTTCCTTTTTTGTTGGACTTACTGTTAGTGCCGAAGAGATTATAAAGGATAAGAAGATAAAAAAGCGTGAGAGCTTTCTAAACCTCAGCTGGGGAAGTTATCTCATGTCAAAAGTAATTATCCTCTTTGTCCTTTCGGCCATTCAGGCTGCTGCCTTTGTGCTAATTGGTAATACCATTCTGGAGATACGCGGAATGTACTTTGAGTACTGGCTGGTACTGTTCAGCACCTGGGTATCGGCAAATATTTTGGGGTTACTCATCTCTGACAGCTTTAAATCTGTTGTGGCCATTTACATTCTGATTCCATTTTTGGTTATCCCCCAAATTATACTTAGCGGAATCATTGTTAAGTTTGAGAAGCTAAACCCTGCTGTGTCTTCACCCAGCAGTATTCCCATTTATGGCGAAGTGATTGTGGCCCGTTGGGCCTATGAGGCGCTGGCAGTTAACCAATTCGTGAACAACAACTACCAAAAACCTTTTTACTACTTTGATGAGGCCATGAGCGTTTCGGACTATAAACGGAACTATTGGCTTAAAACCCTTGAGAACAAACTTTCGGTTTGCCAACGCCACATCAATAATCCTGAAAACAGGAAAGAGGTAGAGAATGCGCTACGAGTTATTCGCAATGAGTTTGAACGAGAAGCAACCGGAGTAGCCGGATCGCAGATTAGGTTTAAACAGTTTGACCAATTGCAATACGGTAGCCTAACGCCCAAGCTACTTGAGGATGTAGAGAATCATATCGAATTTTTACGTCGATACTATGTAAAACTTTACAATAAGGCTAGCCATTCGAAAGATAGCGTTATTTCGACCATGCAGGGGGGTAGTGATGCCGAAAGAGAGGCATTTCTACAACTTCGTAGGAACCATTATAACGAGAGCTTGGCCGAGTTTGTCAGAAACACCGGAGAGGTGGAGCGGATTATTGAGTACAAAGGGACCCTTATCCAAAAGATTGATCCCATATACCACGTGCCAGAACACTACCTTGTACAAGCCCATTTTTATGCACCGGTAAAAAGCGTGTTTGGCAAGTATTACAGCACCTATTGGGTGAATGTGGTCGTTATTTGGATCTCGTCTTTGGCGCTTTATGCTGCGCTGTACTTCAGGCTGCTAAAACGCCTACTAGATTTTATTGAAGATCGATTCTCTAAAAACAAATCGGAAGACGACTAGAAAGGAGGATTACCAATCCAAATCCTCCATTTCTTGCTGAAGCTCTGCCATTTTAAGCAGGGTAATGGCCGCTTCAACCCCTTTATTCCCATGTTTCCCTCCTGCTCTATCCTATGCTTACTCAAAAATATCAATAATAAACAAACCAAAAATAAAAAAAATATTATACTCCATATTCAGCTATACTATTCCCTAAATAACC
>CAZKPD010000032.1:0-21337 GCA_964554585.1 uncultured Rikenellaceae bacterium | reverse complement strand
ATAGGAACTCAGACCATCTATCCTGAACGAAGAGATGTTTACAGCGGATGATTCGGGCTTTCCAAGACTTCCGTTAGTGAACGTTCCTTCTACGTCGGAAAGTCGGAACTCCGGTTTTCCCTGAAATGCTAAAAGAATCTCTTTGGTTGAGAAACCAAGGTTAATCTTAAATGGCTCCTCCATCTTACTAACCCCGTTAATATTTATGTTAAACGCAAAATGGCCTTTAGTCTTGGTTTTGGGGGGCAATGAGAGGTTGAATTGCGAGAGCAGCATAAGCAAGCTGTTTGTGCTTAAATTATCTCCCGACACAGATAATGATACTGGAGCACCCACAGTACGCCCAACGGATCCGTTAATATTCAGCTTGGCCTTGCCTAGCCTTGCAACAGCATCGTTAAAACGAAATGCGTTATCATCCATGGCAAAGGTTGTACTTATCTCAAGGCGTTCATTACGAATATACTGAAAAGCACCCTGCCTAAGGGAACCTATAGCACCGCTAACCCTTACGTTTAAATCAACAACAGATCCTTTAATTTTCCCTTTCAGCTCACCGTGCTCAACATAACCTTTACACACCCAAGCAGTTCTCGGGTCAATATAGCTTAGATTCACATTGCTGAACTGTAACTTATCCACATCCAGGATCCAGTTAGAACTGCTATCTGAAGAGGTTTTAAAAATCTCGAAATTCCCCTTTCCGGTATTATCAAAATAGAGATTAATCCACCCGTTTTTGAGCACTAAACGTTCAATATTATAGCGATTAGACAACAAGCCTATCAGATTAATTTTTACCACCACTTCATCGAGCGAGAGCAATCCGGTTTCGAACTCTTCGGGAGTTTGTAGGCTACCCTCTATAATTTCGACCTCTTTAAAAGTAACCGCAGCAAACGGGAAACCTCGAATCAGCGAAGCATTTACCTCTTTCACATTAAGTGTAGCAGTGAGACGCTGATTCAGCTGACTGATTGTATAGCGAATGAGCTTATCCTCTAGAAAATAACCTGCAATAGCAAGACCTACTACAAAGGCAATAAGCGCACTGGTTACAATTGTGATTACCTTAAAAAACTTTCCCATCGCAAGGCAAATTAAATGCTTGAAAAAGACCTCTTGCCCCTCTTTTTTGTCGGTAAGAGAGCACAACCGCTTCAGGCAGCAAACTTATAACAAATACACTTGCCATAAAAGAGATAAGCGGAGAATTTGACAGGTGAAAGGTAGTAGGTTTCATTGTTATTGCATCAAATTGGATATAATATGCGATAAAGAAGAATCTAAGTAAAAGATGGATTTGTCCTACTCGCCAGCCAAATCAACCATCATTGTATTCTGGTCATTCTCTGACTTTTATGCGTATTTTTCTATACGCTAAAACGCTTGTATGCTTGAATTTACCCATGTTTTAGGCTATCTTAAGTGTAACGATTAAATCATTATTTTCATATCTTTGCGATAAAATTTTTTCAGATGCGCGAACGATTGCAAATAGCTGTTCTGGCTCTTTCTATCTTAACTCTACCGTTACAGAGCCAAGAAAGGTTTGACAGCCTCATCGCGCAGGCTGATACTACCCAAAACGATTCCCTCAAAATCGTCATCCTTTTAAAAGCCTCCCAAACGCTTTTGACGGATAACCAAGACTTGGCACGATGCGAAGAGGTTCTGCAAGAAGCGCTTAGAATAGCTGCTAAAGACTCTACCGACTGGGCACTCTCAAAGGTACACAACAAATTTGGCACACTCTACCGGAATAAAGCTGAGTACGATCAGGCCCTTAGCCACCATCACCAGTCGTTATATTTTGCAAAAAAGACTGGAGACAACCAGCTATTAGCTTCAGCTTACAATAGCATTGGCGTAGTATACAGGCGGTTAGACAATCATCCAAAGGCAGCTGAATACCATATTCAAGGATTAAAAGCTGCTGAGGCAATAAACGATCTTTTCAGCGTTTCGGTTTCGCTAAACAGCCTTGGAAATATATACTCCTTAAATGGTCAATATCCCGAAGCCCTTTCGTATTTCACCCGTGGGTTAACCATCTCTCAGAACATGAATAACCCTCGAGGGGAGGCCATGAACTACAATAACATTGGAGAGGTATATGAGTTTATGGAACAGTATGATAGCGCTATGGTATACTACACCCATTCGCTTAGGCTAAACCGTGCCATAAACAACCAGAGGGGAAAATCTATCTCGTACAATGCCATTGGTAAGATTCACTTATACAAAGGAAAGCCAGAAGTTGCAGCAGATCTTTTTAATCAAGCCCTAAAAATAGACCTTGAATTAGGCGATCGCAAATTTATTGTCGACACCTATACAAACCTTGCTCGTTCATACACACAGATGGGAATGCTTGATGAAGCCGAGAAATATGCCCAAAAAGCACTAGAAATGGCAAATGACATCAACTCGGTAATTCATATGCAGTGGACATACGAAACTTTAAGCACAATCTACGAGAAGAGGCAAATTCCCACAAAAGCTCTAGCCTATTTCAAGCAAGCAACCCTGTTTAAGGATAGCGTGATAAACGAAAAAAACTCGCGAGCCATCTCCATGCTTGAAGTGATGTTTGGCATGGATAAAAAAGAGCAGGAGATTCAGATCCTCAAACAGCAACGAGACCTGAACAAAAAAGAGTTGGCACGCCAAGTAATGCTTCGGAATTTCTATTTAGCCGGACTGGTTTTTTCAATCTCTATCATTATAATTACCCTATACGCCTTTAATGTTAAGCGGAAATCGACTAGACAACTACAAAAATATAAAGAGACCATAGAGGAGAATAGTATTAGGCTTAACATACAGCAGGGGGAAATATTGGCTCAGACAACCGAGATTGAAAAATTACAACATTGCTTAGCGCGAAAGGATCAGAACCTAGAGGATGCTTATCTGATAATTGACCAGTATGTAGGCAATAATACCAACAGTATTCGCTATGCGCAAAAAATTCAGAACGCTCTTTTCCCTCCACTTGAGCTTACTTCGCCCCATTTTACTGAGGCTTTTGCGCTTCATATCCCAAAAAATATTGTAAGCGGAGATTTTTACTGGATCTCTCAAAGGTGGCAAAGCCTGTACATTGCTGTTGCCGATTGCACCGGTTATGGGGTTCCCGGCGCTTTTATGAGCATTATAGGGATGGATTTACTTAATCAGGCCATTAGCCAAAACGATGAAGTAGAACCTTTGGAAATTCTGAGTTTTTTGGATGTTGAACTTAGGAATAAGCTCCGTAAAGAGGACGATGAACTAGTGCTAAAGGATAGCATGGACGTGGCTGTGATAAAATACCAATTAGGAAGCCATACGCTGGAATACAGCAGTGCACATATCCCTATGGCAATTGTTAGGAATAATGAGCTCATTGAGCAAGCTCCTACACAAACATCCATTGGAATCTCCTCTCGGTTAAAGAAAAAAACCTTTACCCAGGCTCAAATCAGCATACAAGCAGGCGACTGGATTTACCTTTATACCGACGGGTTCGTAGATCAATTTGGGGGCGAGAATAAAAGCAAATTTTTGCGCAAACGTTTTTTATCATCACTCTTGGATGTCAGCAAAAACAACAGCATCGGACAAAAGGAGGAACTTGATGCAATTTTTAAAACATGGAAGGGCAATAACGAACAGACCGATGATGTTCTTATCCTAGGATTAAAAGTTTAGCTGCTATGCCTTCCCTCCGTAAATCCCTTTTGGTTTTCTTACTCTTGTGCACAACCCTTTCTCCTTTTGCACAAATAGCTAAGATAGAACTTCCAAAAGGGCAGTGGGCTTTTCAGATCGCTGAGGACAATATAGGAAACATATGGGTGGGATTGAGCGATGGCGACACGGGTGGCAACCTAGCCCTTGTGCACAACGATTCGCTGATTATTAAAAGTGGAAATCAAAAAACTCCTTCCGGCTCATATCATGCCTTTGTTCGATTGCCCAATGGCAATCTGATTTTTGGCGGTTACCTAACAGCCAACAATCAACACTATCTTGTACATATAAAGAATGGCGACCCGGACACCATTCCCATCCAAACGCTAGTTCCTACTCTTTTTGTCAACAGCATCACCTGGATTAACAACAGAGAAATTTGGCTAGGCACTACTAATGGGGTCTTGGTAAAAAAACCCGAAGGGTGGATTCACCTCAACGTTGATGACGGGCTCCCGCATCCACTAATCAATGCCATTGAGCAGGATTTTCGGAATGTGGTTTGGATTGGTACCGAAGTGGGTATGGCCTACTATATGGATGGTACCATTCAAACCCTTGAGCATTCGAGTAGGGCTATAGGCAATGTAACCCAATACTTTAACGACAGCAAAGGATATTTATGGTGCGGCTCAAGATTCTCTTCAGAGGGCATAAGCGCGTATAATGGACGAACCTGGGAAACTTTCTCGGCACGGCATGGTTTAGCAGACAATTCCTCAAGCATTTTTTATCAAGATTCCAAAGGGAGGTTATGGTCGGGCAGCTGTTTTAACAGAACCCGGGGTGGCCTTTCCTCCTTTGATGGTCGCCAATGGAGCGCTTATACATCACCTGCTTTTCTTAGTAAACCATGCGTTGATGCCATTGCCGAAGATACTAAAGGACGTCTTTGGTTTGGGGGATCTCTTACCTCGCGCAAAGGGAAAGGTATTACCATTTTGGACGGGAACCAATGGCTAAAAATTAGCCCGCAGCTAGGCTTTCCCGTTGATCGGGTTATCACATTCTTTGCCGATTCCCAAGGTCGGATGTGGGTTTCCTCAATGGAAGGGCTTTACATTGTCGACATTAACAAACTTGATATTCTAACCTTAAACCAAAATCGTTTTGAGTGATTTAGATCAGAAAATTGCAAAACACAGCTTTCTGCTACCCATTCTATTCATTGCGTTATTGTGGATTATTGCCCTTATTGAGTACACATTGGGAGTTAATTTTAGCACGTTGGGCGTTTACCCTCGAACGGTAAAGGGACTGCCCGGAATCTTACTAATGCCGTTGGTGCACGCCGATTTTAAGCATCTTTTCTCCAACTCGGTCCCTCTTTTGGTTATGGGGGCCGGCATAATCTATTTTTACCGATCGCTTAGCTATAGAGTTTTCATCCTAATTTGGCTCATTTCAGGGCTATGTGTATGGATAGGAGGTCGCCCCAGCTTTCATATTGGGGCCAGCGGAATAGTATACGGTTTAGCCGCTTTCCTTTTTTTAAGTGGCATTATTAGACGAAACCCGAGGCTGGCAGCAATCTCTCTAGTGGTTGTTTTTCTATACGGTGGATTAATTTGGGGAGTTCTCCCCATTTGGCCAACCATCTCATGGGAAGGCCATCTTTTTGGAGGAATGGCCGGAATTGCTTGCGCAATACTTTACCGAAACGAAGGGCCTAAACGTCAAATTTACTCTTGGGAAATGGAGGATGAACCCGTAGAAGAAAAGATAGAAGATGGGATAACCCCAATTTCGGAAGGGGGAAATGGAAAGAACGACAGCAACCAAGATTTCTATCTGTCAGACAAATCAAACCTCTCCGTATAAAATCCTCTGAATTCAAAAAAAAAGCTAAAAATGCAGCTGCTTCATTTCATTTTCCTATTTTTGCTGCTTATTAATAAGTAATTACTGAAAAAATCTTAAAATACCATGGCTAAATTAAATGAGAACGAGAACACTCCCAACAATATCAACCTTATTGGATTGGGAACAGAAATACATGGCGATATTATCTGTGGGGGCGATTTAAGAATTGATGGTGTCCTAGTTGGAAACATCAACGCCAAAGGCAAAGTAGTTGTTGGCGAAACAGGTAGGATTAAGGGAGAGGTAACCTGCAAGAATACGGATATTTCCGGTACGGTTGATGGAAAACTGATTATTGCAGAACTGCTTTCGCTCAAGGCAAGCGCCAAGGTGATGGGAGATATGATAACTAACAGACTGGCCATTGAACCCGGAAGCAGATTTACCGGGTATTGCGATATGAAAGTTGATGCCAGTGACGTATCTACCGACAAATTGCATTCTGCCGAAAAAGGGGCTGACCCCAAAAAGTAACCCAAATGATTATGCAACAAAGTAGGGTAATAGAAAAATATATTGCCAAGCTTTCCATTCTATTCGTCATCATGGGTGCTATCAGTGCTGTAGTTTTTGTGTTTGCAATACCACAGCACTACTTTTCTTTGTTTCCCTTTGTACTGGCATACTTTTTTCTGTTAAATTTTTTCTCTTACCTTGTTTTAATTAAAACCCATGGTTTACCCGTAACCAAATTTTACAGAATTTTCACCATGATGTCTACGGTAAAATTCCTGCTCTCTCTTATTGTGGTGGTTTTGTACATAATATTCTGTCGCGAAACACTTTATCCCTTCCTGGTAACTTTTATTATTCTTTACTTTCACTCTCTCTTTCAGGTAGTTCGGGACTTCCAATCGTTACTCCCAAAAAAAAGTTCATAATAGGAATGGTTTTACGCTGTAAAGTGCCTATTTTTGGTTTGGGTAATTTTTACGTGGGTAATGAGAAAAAAAACTTTTTTTATCGTCTTTTTAATTGGATTTTTGTTCGCTTCTTTACCCTTATGGGCAAATGAAGTGGAAGACTTGGCAACTCCTCTCCCTCAAGATTCTACCTTTACAGAAACCAACTCGAAATTTAACCCCGGTGAATTTATTTTCGACCATGTGGGCGATGCCCACGACTGGCACCTTTTCTCTGTTGGAGAGCATCACATCACCATTCCCTTACCCATTTTTGTTTACAGTAAGGCCCGAGGAAAATTCTACGCTTTTATGTCCTCCAAATTCCACCATGGCCATGAAAGCTATAAGGGTTTTAAGTTAATGACCGAAGGGGATTATAAAGGCAAAATTGTTGAGATAAATGCTGATGGATACGTGATTACTGAATCGTTACCTTTAGATTTTTCGCTTAAAAAGAATGCATTATCCATCATTTTTTCTTGTTTACTGGTCTATTTCATTTTTACCTATGTAGCCAAGGCCTATAAAAAACGCCCCAACTCTGCACCAAAAGGGTTTCAGAACCTTATGGAGCAGCTAATTCTTTTTGTACGCGACGATATTGTTAAACCTTCTGTTGGCGAAAAGCATTACCAACGGTTTATGCCTTTTTTGCTCACCATCTTTTTTTTCATCTGGATAACCAATATGCTGGGGCTAATCCCCATCTTCCCGGGAGGAGCCAACGTTACGGGTAATATTGCCGTTACCATGGTTTTAGCGCTTTTTACACTTATTGTTATTGTGACAAGTGCTAATAAAAATTTCTGGAAACATATTTTCAACCCTCCGGGGATTCCCATGATGCTTAAGTTTCCCATTCCCCTTATGCAGGTTGTTGAGCTTGCAGGATGGATAATTAAGCCGGCTGTTCTTATGATTCGACTTTTTGCCAATATTTTAGCAGGTCATATTATCTCCATGGTACTATTTCTGCTAATCTTTATATTTGGAGCAATTAACGTTTACTTTGGATACACCATCTCTGTGATAAGTATTCTGTTAACCGTATTCATGGCTCTACTAGAACTATTGGTAGCCTTTATTCAGGCCTTTGTGTTTACCACGCTTAGCGCTCTGTTTATAGGCATGGCCACTGAGGAACATAACTAAAAAATAACTAACTAAATTAAAATTACCAACATGACAACACTACTCGTTCTTCTACAAATTTCCGGTGCTACTTTAGCCAAAATTGGTGCAGCAATTGGTTCATCTATTGTCGTTATTGGCGCTTCACAGGGTATCGGTAAAATTGCCTCTACCGCACTTGACTCCATTGCTCGCCAACCCGAGTCGGCAGGTGATATCCGTAGTGCTATGGTTGTAGGTGCTGCTCTTATTGAGGGTATAGGTATGTTTGCCGTTATTGTCTGTGCGTTAGCCATATTACTGTAGTCATTTATTAATCTGAAACTAAAACAAAGAATCCATGGGCTTAATCACTCCCGATTATGGCTTAATGTTTTGGATGGCTCTATCCTTCACCATCCTCTTTCTACTATTGAGGAAATTTGGGTGGAAAACTATCCTAGAAAGCATTAAGAATCGAGAAGAGTCTATTTCTCGTGCGCTCCACAGTGCAGAGGTTGCCCGTCGTGAATTGGCTCAGGTAGAAGAGAAAACTGCCGAGCTTATGGCCAAAGCCAATGCCGAAAGATTGGAAATTATCGCTCAGGCCAATAAAAGTAAAGAGCAGATTATACACGATGCTCATCAAGCAGCCCAAAGGGAGGCTCAAAAACTTATTGCTCAAGCACACGAATCCATAAAGCGTGAGAAGGAGAGTGCTCAGCTGGAGATAAAGGCCTACACATCACAGATAATCATGATTGCCGCCGAACGTATTCTCCGAAAAGAATTTGAGAACCAAGATGTTTACTTAGAGCAAATAGACTCCATTATTAACGAACTATCATCCCAAAATTAGCATGAATCAGGGAAGGCTTTCCATAAACTATGCGCGTGCACTCCTACATTGGGCAACCAATTCAGGGGTAGAGCAACAGGTGTATGAGCAATCGGAGGATGTTCTTAGACTTCTGGATAGCAATCCGGAGCTAATCGAGATGCTCAGTTCGCCCATTGTTGTGATGAGCAAGAAGGTTAAAACCTTACAGAGTATTATGGAAAAATCGGCACCTCTGCTTTCCAACTTTGTAATCCTTATTACAAAAAACGGGCGCTTGAACCTACTAAAAAGGATTTTGCTCAACTTCCAAAATCTGGATAGGGCCAACCGTGGAATTATCCGCGTTACAGTAGAAAGTCCAAAAAACATTGACCCTGGACACAGAGAGAACCTCAAAGAGTTTTTAAAATCTCGTTTCAACCAAGAGATTGAAATGAAATTTGATATTGACCCCTCCCTAATTGGAGGATTTGTGCTTACCATAAACGATCAGGTGCTTGATAAAAGCGTAAAGGGTGAGCTTAATGTGCTTCGCAAACAGCTAATGGGTATTGTGCAATAGAATTGAATCGCTATGACAGACATTAAGGCTTCGGAAGTATCCGACATCATAAGGAAAGAACTCGAAGGGATTGACTTCAAGTCGGGATTCGAGGAGATAGGGACCGTGCTTCAGGTGGGCGACGGTATTGCCCGTATTTTTGGGCTTAATAGTGTTCGTGCCAACGAACTCATTGAGTTTGAAACAGGTTTAATGGGCGTGGTGCTTAACCTCGAAGAGGATAATGTGGGAGCCGTACTACTGGGGCCCTCTCATCGGGTAAAAGAGGGGCACCAAGTAAAACGTACGCATCGTATTGCTTCCATTAACGTTGGAACCGGAATGCTGGGCAGGGTAATCAATACGCTTGGAGAACCCTTGGACGGTAAGGGACCTATTGAAGGTGAAACCTATGAGATGCCTTTGGAACGCAAAGCTCCCGGGGTAATCTATAGACAACCGGTCAGCGAACCACTTCAAACCGGCATTAAGGCCATTGATGCAATGATACCCATTGGCAGAGGACAGCGTGAGCTTATTATTGGCGACAGGCAAACGGGCAAAACGGCTATTGCCATCGATACCATCCTTAACCAAAAGAGCCTTTATGATGCAGGAAAACCTGTTTACTGCATATATGTGGCCATTGGTCAAAAGGGATCTACCGTCGCCAATATTGTTAAAACCCTAGATCGCTATGGGGCATTAGCCTATACCGTTATTGTAGCCGCCAATGCTGCTGAACCTGCTGCACTCCAGTTCTATGCACCCTTTGCTGGTGCCGCCATTGGCGAATTCTTTAGGGATACGGGCAGGCATGCTTTGGTGATATTTGACGACCTTTCAAAACAAGCAGTTTCGTACCGCGAGGTGTCATTGCTGCTCCGAAGACCTCCGGGACGTGAGGCCTATCCGGGAGACGTTTTCTATTTGCATAGCCGACTACTTGAAAGGGCCGCTAAGATTATTGACTCCAACGAAATAGCCGTTCAGATGAACGATCTGCCTGAGAGCCTTAAATCAATGGTTAAGGGGGGAGGATCGTTAACAGCTTTACCCATTATTGAAACCCAAGCGGGCGATGTTTCCGCTTATATTCCCACCAACGTTATTTCCATTACAGACGGACAAATTTTCTTGGAATCAAACCTTTTTAACAGCGGTATACGTCCGGCTATTAATGTGGGTATCTCGGTTTCGAGGGTTGGGGGTAAAGCACAGATCAACTCCATGAAAAAGGTGGCAGGAACCCTTAAGCTTGATCAAGCCCAGTACAGAGAATTGGAGGCTTTCTCAAAATTTGGGGCCGACCTTGATGCCGCTACTAAAGAGGTACTGGACAAGGGCCAAAAGAACGTTGAGATACTTAAACAAAACGAGAGTAGTCCGGTTCCCATTGAACATCAGGTTGCCATTATTTTTTGTGGAGTAAACGGTTTGCTTAGGAATATTCCTTTAGACAAGGTAAAGGTGTTTGAAGAAGAGTTTATTCAGGAAATGGTAATTCAGCACGAAGAAACGCTAAAACAGATTGCCCAAGGGACTTATGACGACGAGATCTTCAAAATACTTACCCAAACAGCAAACCATATTACCAACAAAATTAACCAGTAGACATGGATGGGCTCAAGGAAATACGCACTAGGATAAACTCCATAGCATCTACGCAGAAAATTACTGCTGCTATGAAGCTCATCTCTGCTGCTAAGCTCCGTAAAGCACAAGAAACCCTATCGGGGTACCAGAATTTCTCCAAGGGGATTCAAAATGCCATGCAGCTAATTGCCTCATCCATAAAAAAAGAAGGGCCACTTTTTAAGAAGTGGTTTAAACAACCTAAAGAGTTACAACGAGTTGCGTTAGTTGTTATAACCTCAAATTCTAGTATGTGCGGTGGGTTTAACCAGAATCTGGTTAAAATTATAGCAGAGAACCGCTCTCCAGGACTGAGCGTAAACTGGAAAGAGAGCGCTGAGCTCTATTGCCTCGGAAAAAAGGGGTATGATAGTCTTAAAAAGAGCGGTTACAACATTGTGTATAATGACACTGAATTGGTTCATAAACCCAACTATCACGAATCAAGCAGGTTTATTCAGATGATCACTCAGCAATATGCCAAACAGAGATACGAGGCGATTTTCGTGGCATTTAATGAGTTTATCAACCCTTCGTTACAAAAGCCTGCTATCTGGCAAATTCTGCCTTTTAAAGAGCCTGAAAATGGCATTATAAAGGATAACCTAATCATTGAGCCGACCAAAGATTATCTTATTGAAGAATTGGTTCCTCTAACCCTCGAAACCATTTTTTACGAAATGATTCTTAAGAATTCCGCCGGAGAACATGGAGCAAGGATGACCTCAATGCATCAAGCTACTGAAAATGCCATGGAACTTAGCAAAGAGCTTAAACTCCAATACAACAAGGCAAGGCAGGCGGCGATTACCAATGAGATTCTTGAAATAGTATCGGGTGCTGAAGCCCTAAAGGGTTAAGTTACTTAGGGCATCTTTTTAAGCTGCTTGCTAACCTCAGCTAAAGCTTCTGAAACATTAATGATGTAATCGCCCAGCCTTTCCGCTTCGGAGTATAGGTCATTGTATATTACACCTGCCTGATACTCGTACTTAACCTCTTCCACATTTCGGATATGCTCACGCTTAAGCTTATTCCTAAAGCGGTTAATCTCCTCCTCAGCCTCATAGGCAGCACCAAGGTTCATGTGCGCATATCCTACATTAAGGTTGTCAATCATGGTTAGGTAGGCCTTGTCTACCAAAGCAAACATTTGGGTGAGATTAGCATTAATTTCATCATTAAACTCAATGCTTGCATTTCGTTTTCGAAGGAATGTTTTAGCTAGGTTATAGTTACTGTCTGACACGCTTTCGATGTCATTGATAATATTTAGCATAGCCTGTAAACGTCTCGAACTTTCGGCACTTAGATCATTCATGGAGATTTTAGTAAGGTAGGCAGCTATCTCAACTTCCATCCTATCACTGATATTCTCATACTTCTCAATTCGCTCATAAATCTCCCTAAAGGTTTTTGCATTGGTTTCCTTAAACAGATCTTGAACAAACCCATACATCCTATGCGTTCGATTTGCATAGCTCTCAATCTCCTTTTTGGCTTGCACCAGAGAGAGCTCCCCTGTGGACAAAAGGCCAATACCAATATGCTGTAAACGGAACTCCTCTTCCTCGTTGGGTTTTGCAGGAACCATCTTGGTAACAATTTTCACGATCAGCGGTGTAAACCAGATCCAGATAAACGTATTAACTATATTAAATGTAGAGTGGAAAAGCGATAGAGCAATGGGTACGCCTGCAGGATTCTCAAACGGATTTTGACCACCAATATATACGGTAAGGTCAGCAATAAGGGCAATAAACGTTTTAAACACCAAAAACATCCAGAGAGCACCCAACAGGTTAAAAACCAAGTGTGCTCGTGCTGTTCTCTTGGCTGATACATTGACAATTGCTGCAGCTATATTTGCCGTAATGGTAGTACCCACGTTCTCGCCAAGCACCATGGCTGCTGCAATTTCATATGAAATCCACCCACTGCTACACATCACTAGGGTAAGGGCCATGGTGGCACTTGATGATTGGATTACTATGGTCAGCGCGGTTCCGATTCCTACAAACAGCAAAAACGACCAAAATCCATGACCGGTATAGCTTTTCAAGAACTCAAGGGCCTCGGGGCTACTGCTAATATCGGGAACAGAATCTTTAAGAAAATTTAACCCAAGGAACAGGATGGCAAAACCCAAAAGCAGCTCTCCCCATGACTTAGAAGTGTTATTCTTGCTAAACACTAAAGGAAACCCAATTCCAATAATTGGTAAGGCAATGGCATTTATAGAAAACTCGAACCCGAGAAGTGAAATTACCCAGGCCGTAACCGTAGTACCTATATTTGCGCCCATTATAACTCCAATGGATTGGGTAAGGGTAATTAAACCGGCATTAACAAAGCTAACCACCATAACCGTGGTGGCCGAGCTAGACTGGATCACAGCGGTAATAATTACGCCCGTAAGAATACCTTTAAAACGGTTAGAGGTCATCGCCGTTAAGATGTTTCTCATCTTATCTCCGGCAACCTTCTGAAGCGATTCGCTGAGGAGTTTCATTCCAAAAAGGAACAATCCTAACGACCCCACAAGCTCTAATATCTGTCCTATACTAAATTTCATCTGCAATATATTGGGATTGAAACGGGCATAAAAATATCCCTATTTCGCTATTTTATAAATTTTCTTATCCTGTTTTAAAACTGATTTCAATAAATATTCAATACAGCAGCAAAAGTAAAATAAAGTTTTAACCCTAAAGAAAATTTCATGCATTAATCCGTCTTATTTTAAAACTTTTAAAGGGGAGCAAGATTTTTTAAGTTGGATAAACCCCATACCCAATTATTGTACTATTAAACATTATCTTTGCATTTTAAACAGCTAACCATAAAAATTATTAATAGTTGATCTTCACCTGAATTATCTTTTATTTTAAAAAACAAAGTAAAACTACATGTATAGTCTCGAAGAACTCACCCAAATGGTAGATAAGGGTATTAAAAATATAAGCCTACCCCAAGAACCAAAGCAACTCTACGAACCCATTACCTACACCCTATCCTCGGGAGGAAAACGTATTCGCCCGGTATTGGTATTAGCAGCATGCAATGCTTTTTCTGATTCCATAGATAAAGCCGTAAACCCTGCACTGGCAATTGAAATGTTCCATAACTTCACGCTTATTCACGATGATATAATGGATAATGCCCCCATAAGACGTGGGCAGCCGACGGTTTTTTCAAAATGGGGGTCAAATATCGCCATCCTATCGGGTGATGCGCTCAACATTTTAGCTTATCAGCTTATTGCCAAAACTCCTGCGGAACATCTTGCCCAAGTGCTTAAACTATTTAATTGCATTGGTCTGGGGGTTTGCGATGGGCAACAGTATGACCTAAACTTTGAAACATCACCCGTGGTAACAGAGGATGATTACCTAAAAATGATTGAACTCAAAACCTCTATTCTTCTGGATGGTGCAGCACAAATTGGTGCAACCATTGGAGGAGCATCCCAAAAGGATATCGAGCTAATGGGGGATTTTGCCAAGAATTTAGGAATGGCATTCCAACTTCAGGATGATCTGCTTGACTCTTTTGGAAACCCCAATGCATTTGGTAAGAAAATTGGGGGCGATATCCTTGAGAATAAGAAGACATTCCTAACCATTAAGGCCTTTAGCGTAGCCACAGGCAAAAACCTGGAGCAGCTTAACCATTACTTTAAGGCTAAGGATATTGATCCACAAGAAAGGATAAATGGGGTAATAAACATTTATAAAGAGGTGGGTGTTGAACAAATTACCGAAGAAAAAATTTGGGAATACAGCCAAAAAGCACAAAACGCGCTTGAGCAGATAGATTTACATCCTGAAAGAAAAGAGGTGCTTAACGAGTTGGCTGAGAAGATAATGAACAGGAAAAGTTAAACTTTTACTAAATACCTAACCATGGGTTATCTATCTAAAGAAAAATTTTTATCCAAGCAGTGGTTTAAGGTTTGGAGCCTAATTATTGTTGGTTCGTTTATTCTCGCCTCGGGGTTTGTCCTTTTTATCGATCCACACAAAATCGCACCTGGCGGAGTATATGGTATCGGTATTATTGTTCACTACCTCACTGAAGGACTTTTTAGCTGGGCTCCCGAGGGGTTGCCCATTGGAGCCGTTGGCTTAGCTTTGAACATACCTCTCACTCTATTAGGCATTAAGATTCTTGGACCAAAGTTTGGGGTTAAAACGGTAATTGGATTTACCCTCACCTCCATTTTTATAGACGTTCAACACTGGATGTTCGGATACGAACCGTTAGTTGATAACGCCTTACTTTCCTCAGTATTTGGAGGCGTATTAGTTGGATTTGGATTGGGCCTTATTTTTAGGTCCAAGGCTACTAGCGGAGGCTCAGATATCATTGCCATGATTATTGCCAAATACACCCGGTTGCCATTGGGCCAGCTTATGATCATTGTTGATTCAGCCATCGTACTCCTTGCTTTAGCAGCCTTTAAAGACTGGGAAATTCCTCTCTACTCTTGGATTGTCATTTACATTACCGGAAGGGTTATTGACCTGACCATTCAGGGTGCCAGCTACGAAAAAACCCTCTTTATCATTTCGGATGAGTACGAAGCCATTAAAAAAATGCTTATTGAGGATATAGAGCGGGGCGGAACTATGATTAATGCCACAGGGATGTACAAAGGGCAGGAAAGGAAGATTATTTTCACTAATGTGAGCCGCCGAGAGGTGTATATGATCAAGGATTTTATCGTAAAAGTGGATCCCAATGCATTTATTACGGTCATTAATGCCAATGAGATCCTAGGATATGGATTTAAGCCCATTAGCGAGGATTATATCCCATAAACATACTTTTATATCAGTATAAACACAAGAGCTGATAAAATGCAAGGAAGGGTTCTAAAATCAACGGGAAGCTGGTACACCGTGTTGGGTAATGACGGGAAAGTGGTACAATGCAAGGTAAGGGGTAAATTTAGACTCAAATCTATCAAAACCACGAACCCTATTGCAGTGGGTGACATGGTCAGCATTGAGCTTGAAGGCGATGGGAATACAGGTAATATCACCGCAGTTATTCCACGAAAAAACTATATCATTCGGAAATCCTCAAACCTTTCGCGCGAAGCGCATATCATTGCAGCAAACATTGACCAAGCTGTTTTAGTGGTTACCATCGACTTTCCGGAAACTAGCCTTGTGTTTATTGACAGATACCTGGCTACTGCCGAGGCCTACCAGATTCCAGCTGTGTTACTTTTCAATAAAATTGATCTATTTGACGGCGAATTGGAGGAGAAGCTAAACTACTACCTCTCAATCTATAGCCCACTATACCCCTGCTACAAAACCTCTGTCCTTACTGAACAAGGCCTTGAAGAGGTATCATCCCTTTTACACCAGCGCATTAGCCTTATATCTGGGAATTCAGGGGTTGGAAAAAGCAGCTTAATCAACAAGGTTGAACCCGGACTAAAACTTAAAACAGCGGAGATATCTCACTACCATTTAAAAGGGAAACACACAACTACATTTAGTGAGATGTTTCCTTTAGCTAATGGCGGTTTTATTATTGATACTCCGGGAATTAAAGGATTTGGTTTAGTAGATATGGATAAGCGTGAAATTTACCACTTTTTCCCAGAGATTTTTAGGTATGCGCAAGGTTGCCAGTTTCCCAACTGTACGCACGACCACGAACCCGGCTGTTCAGTAAAAAAGGCCGTGGATAACGGCCTTATACACTCTTCGCGCTACTACAGCTATATCAGTATCCTATACGATGAAGAGAACAAGTATCGGGTTTAAACCATTGATGGGTTAATGCACATTACAGGCAATTTCGCGTCGTTAGCAATTACATACTGTTCTTGAGCTCCAAATATATAGTCAGTAAAATCAAGATTTGGTGTGGTCATGATAAGGATAAGGTCTGCCTCAATATCCACTGCCAGCTTAACCACTTCGGAAGAGAAACTTCCACCCTTCACCGAGCTATGTACATCAAACTCAATCTCATTCGCCTCAAAATGTCTTTTAGCAACGGTCAAGTTTCCGTTAATCTTCTTTTGGATCCCCGAATCAGTCGCATGGGGTAAAAAGATATGGATCCGTGCATTAAACTGTTTAGCTGCTTTAATAGCCCAAGGAAGACGTTCTTTTTCACTAGCCCTATAATCAAGAGGGAACACAATATTCTGGAAAATTCGTTCGGATTGTGGAGCATCCTGGATAACCAAATAGGGCACATTGGAGCCGGCAATAACTTTAAGCGCACGGCTACCTGTGAGTTTTTGAACACCTTTAATCCCGTGAGTTCCCATAATTACAAAAACCGCCTCAACATCGAAAGCATGCTCATTTATGGTATAGAAGATGTTCCCTTCCTGTACAATGGTTTTTACTTCTATACCATGCTGTTCTTTTATACGAGCAGCATCAGCTTTTAACTTTTCGGTAGCCTCTTGTACGGTTAACTTACCCTTGGAGAAGATACCTGAAGACTCTATAACGTGAATCAGGTCAATACTAAACTGCTCAAAAAAAGTCCCGATTTTAAGGGCATAAAGTAGGGCATTTTCGGAAACAGGAGTAAAATCCCAAGGGACAATCAGCTTTTGTTGTTTTGAATCCATAGCATTATTGGGTTAAGAAAGCACCATGAAAGTTTCAAAAATTAAATATATAAAAAAATGTTAAACAAAAACTCGCTTTTAGCATTATTGTAAAAATATTTCCACTTTAGGTACTAATAATGGGTGCTACGACAGGGAAAACTATCTCAAAAAATGAGGATAATAGCGTATCGCTAACCCTATTATTTTCTTAATATCTGACAGATAGAGCTTCTCACCTAATGCTTTGGTACACTCTCAAGGCGATATAGCTTATCATTCCTTCTTACCGGAAGGGGAGTTTGAATGGAACACGCTTCGCCTTGCTCACTTTTTAAAACAGGCTTATCATCTACCCTTATCTCTTTAGCCACTAGTTCAACCACTCCTGTAGTAGGCCCAATAATCAGCAGTTTATCATCTTTAAGAAGCTCTGCTGCTTCAACTTTAATCTCAGCAACACCCAGATTAGAGAAATAATTGGTTACAGGCCCCACATATACTTTCCGTTCGGTAGCCAAACTTCCGTAAGAGTGACTCCACTCGCCCAACCTTTGCCCCAAATAGTACCCGTCCCAAAATCCCCGATTGAAGACCCTTGAAAGACGCTCCATCCACTGGTTGATCTTCTCTTGACCGTAGGTTCCATCTTGAATAGATTCAACCGCTTCGCGGTAGCATTGGGTAACCGTTTTAACATACTCCGGGCTACGAGCACGACCCTCAAGCTTAAGAACGGTAACCCCCGAATCTAAAATCTTATTCAAAAAACCAATAGTACATAGGTCTTTAGGTGACATTAAGTACTCATTATCCACCTCTATCTCATCCTGTGTTTCTTTATCTGAAAGGATATATGAACGCCTACAGATCTGTAGGCATGCCCCTCGGTTAGCCGATGAGTTCTCTTGGTGTAGGCTTAGATAGCACTTGCCTGAAATGGCCATGCAAAGAGCCCCATGGGCAAACAGTTCTATTTGAATGAGCTTCCCCGACGGCCCCACAATATTTTGCTGACGTATATTTATCGCTATTTCAGCAACCTGAGAAAGAGAAAGCTCTCTGGCTAAAACAACTACATCGGCCCATTGTGAGTAAAACTTTAATGATTCGGTATTGCTAATATTAAGCTGAGTGGATAGGTGTACCTCAACCCCTCGTTGACGTGCATACATAATTGCAGCCTGATCACTGGCAATAATAGCCGATATACCAACCTCTGCTGCCTTATCAATAATCTGGCGCATAGGGACTAAATCCTGATCATAAAGCACCGTATTTACAGTAAGATACGTTTTAATAGAATGCTCTTTGCAAATCCTAATAATTTCCGGAAGATCGTCAACCGAAAAGTTAATCGTAGATTTGGCGCGCATATTTAGATGCCCTACGCCAAAGTAGACCGAATTGGCACCACCCTGTATTGCAGCCCAAAGGGATGCAAAGTTTCCTGCCGGTGCCATTATTTCAACGACACTATTTTTCATGATAATCCCTTTTCTCCTTAATTTTATAGAGTAATCCAATAGCAGACCACACCGTAGCGCATGCTGATTAGGTGCAACAAAAGTACTGAAAGAAAAGGTTTATTTGCTACTTTATTTGTAGTAGGCTAAAGAATTGGGTTAGCACCATCCAGTACTCTTTGTGGTTTGGGTTGCTCTCCCAAAGGGCTGGTGCCCCATGCGCTCCTTCGCCCCGAGTGGGTTTAAACAGCGTGAGATGGCGCTTTTTTACTTGATCTAGCAGCTGAGCCATTTCAGTGTACTCCATTTTTGTTCCCAAAGCCAAAATGGGCACATACACATTTTGAATGGCCTCTTTAACTTCAATCCCACTCCCAGGAAGTTCGGAGGGTGAAAAAGCGACCACGCCTTTAACCTTAAAGTTATGAGTTGCTTCTATAAGACCTAAAGAAGCGGAATAGGAACTCCCCATTAAAAGAATGGGCTCAGAGGTACGTTGTGCTACAAAATGAATGGCTGCCTTAATATCTTGCTGTGTATGCAAAATAGAAATAGGAAGGTCTTTAACTTTTGCATCAAGATGCGTTTGATTTTTAATAAAAGCCTCCTCATTACCCACTCTTAGATCAACGGCCAAGCAGTTAAACCCCAAATTTGCCAGCTTTGGTGCAATCTCACGATACTCGCCTCTGCTTGACCCTTCTCTATGCAACAGAATAAGATAGGGCTTCTGGGTAGAAATAACATAATGATCAGCGGTAACCTCAACCCCATCCTCTGCAATAAACCTAACGGTTTGCTGAGCCATCGAGGCAAAGCCATAAAAAAGGATTACAAAAAAAAGGAAATAGTTACGTGACATTGCCTATTTGATTTACCTGTCGTAGGGAACGGTTTCCTCAACGGAAGTTGTTAGTATGGTAACGTGGTTATTGTTTTGCTCAACAATCGATTTCCCTTCAATCCTAAAAAAACGTTCGTGGTTACTTTTAACCACTTTTATAACCCCTGGTTCAAGCGTTGAAACAATGGGTAAGTGACCTCGAAGCATAGCAAAAGACCCTTTGGTTCCGGGCACCCTTACCAAATCTACCATTTCGCTATGGTAAACCCCTTCAGGAGTAATAATTTCTAATTTAATACTCATGACCTCTTTTCTTTTTCAGCAGCTTCAAGCAGTTTTTCAGCTTTCTCTACAACCTCTTCGATGGTTCCCACAAGGTTAAATGCAGTATCGGGATACTTATCCATCTCTCCATTCATGATCATATTAAACCCTTTAATGGTATCGGCTATGTCAACAATTGCACCCTTCAGTCCGGTAAATGCTTCGGCCACATGGAATGGCTGCGAAAGGAAGCGTTGAACACGGCGTGCTCTGTGTACCACCAGCTTATCCTCCTCACTCAGCTCGTCCATTCCCAGAATGGCAATAATATCTTGCAATTCGGTATAGCGTTGTAAAAGCTGTTTTACCCTTTGAGCTGTATCGTAATGCTCTTTACCCACAATACTCGGCGTAAGGATACGTGAGGTGGAGTCAAGCGGATCTACAGCGGGGTAAATACCCAGCTCCGAAATTTTACGACTAAGTACGGTGGTGGCATCTAGGTGTGAGAATGTGGTGGCCGGTGCCGGGTCGGTCAGGTCATCAGCAGGAACATAAACTGCTTGTACCGAGGTGATAGAACCTTTTTGAGTAGAGGTAATTCGCTCCTGCATAATCCCCATCTCTGTAGCAAGCGTAGGCTGGTATCCCACTGCCGAGGGCATACGCCCTAAAAGTGCCGACACCTCACTCCCTGCCTGTGTAAACCTAAAAATATTATCGATAAAGAAAAGGATATCTCGCCCTTGCCCATCGGCGTCAACCCCGTCACGGAACGACTCTGCCACGGTTAGCCCGGTTAGCGCAACGGTGGCACGTGCTCCCGGAGGTTCATTCATCTGCCCAAACACTAATGTTGCCTGGGATTTTTCCAACTCGCTGAAATCTACCTTAGAAAGGTCCCAGCCTCCCTTCTCCATATTTTCTTTAAACTCTTTCCCGTATCGTATTACATCAGACTCTATCATCTCCCTAAGCAAATCGTTTCCTTCGCGAGTACGCTCGCCCACTCCGGCAAACACGGACATCCCATCATAGCGTTTGGCAATATTATTGATTAGCTCCATGATAAGAACCGTCTTACCTACTCCTGCACCTCCAAAGAGGCCAATTTTACCTCCTTTTGCGTAGGGTTCCAAAAGGTCAATAACCTTTATCCCAGTATAAAGCACCTCGGTTTCTGTGCTCAAATCCTCGAACTTGGGTGGCTGATTATGAATTTGGTATTCCCCCTCTGTGCTAAGCTCCTTCATGCCGTCAATGGGATCGCCTATCACGTTTAGCAGCCTGCCCTTAATTTGCTGTCCCGTGGGAACGGTAATAGTTTTCCCGGTTGAGACCACTTTCATCCCCCTATGCAAACCGTCGGTAGAATCCATGGCAATGGTTCGAACAGTGTGTTCACCAATATGCTGTTGGCACTCAATGATGAGCGGAGTTCCATCGCTTCGAGTGATGGTGAGTGCCTCATTAATTTTGGGCAGTTCTGTTGATTCTCCATAGAAGGAGACGTCTACAACCGGTCCGATAACCTGAAT
>CAZKPD010000031.1:0-21476 GCA_964554585.1 uncultured Rikenellaceae bacterium | reverse complement strand
GTGGATAACGAGGGGAAAGTAACCCTTGGTGCTCCCACTGTTGCCAATGCAAAAGTTAATGCCAAAGTGCTTGACCACGTAAAAGGCGACACCGTTCTTGTTTTCAAGAAGAAGAGACGTAAAGGATACAGGGTAAAAAACGGTCACAGACAGCAGTTTACCCAAATTCAAATTTCAGAGATTGTAGCATAATCGCATAAAAGTTTTTGAGAAATGGCACATAAGAAAGGAGTCGGTAGTTCCAGAAACGGACGTGAATCGGAAAGCAAGCGCTTAGGTGTAAAACTATACGGTGGACAAGCCTGCAAAGCAGGTAATATTATTGTTCGCCAAAGGGGAACCAAACACAACCCCGGACAAAATGTGGGCATGGGTAGAGATCATACCCTATACGCACTAATTGACGGCACTGTTGTTTTCCGCAAAAAAGCCGAAAACAAATCATTTGTATCGGTTCTTCCCGTAGAAGATTAGTAGGTTTTCATACTAATAAAAGGATTTTGGGATCTCCCAATACTTACTAAAATTGTGTAAGTTTGGGAGATTTTCTTTTTAAAACAATTACCCCTATGCTGACGCTTAAACAGATTAACGAGAACAAGATTGAGGTTATCAATCGGCTGAAGATTAAAAATTTCGATGCAGAAGCGCTTATTGAAAAGGTGATTATGCTGGATGAGCAGCGGAAATCGGCTCAGTCCAAGCTGGATGCTTTGCTGTCGCAACAGAATAGCCTCTCAAAGGAGATAGGCATACTCTTTAAGCAGGGCAAAACCGCCGAAGCGGATGCAGCAAAAGAAAAGGTAGCCAACCTGAAAGAGGAATCGAAAACGCTGAGCCAGCTCATGGAAAATGCGGAAAAAGAGCTTCACGAAACGCTAATTCGAATTCCCAATACCCCACACATATCGGTACCAGCCGGGAAAACGGCCGAGGACAACGAGCTTGTCCGCTCCGGAGGAGCGGTACCCCAGCTCCATGCCCTTGCCAAACCCCACTGGGAACTAGCCAAAGAGTTGGATATTATCGACTTTGAAATGGGTGTAAAGATTACCGGGAGCGGATTTCCAGTTTATAAAGACAAAGGTGCCAAGCTACAACGGGCACTTATCAACTTCTTTCTGGACGAGAACACCAATGCAGGCTACAAGGAGTATATGCCCCCGCTTATGGTAAATGAGGACTCTGCCTACGGCACCGGCCAGCTACCCGATAAGGATGGGCAGATGTACCACGCACAGATTGATAATTTTTACCTGATTCCCACCGCCGAGGTACCCCTAACCAATATCTATAGGGATGTGATTCTCAACGCCACCGATTTTCCGCAAAAGCTGACGGGTTACACCCCCTGTTTCCGTCGCGAGGCGGGCTCGTACGGCAAGGATGTGAGAGGGCTAAACCGTCTGCACCAGTTTGATAAGGTGGAGATTGTGCAGATTCAGCACCCCGACAAATCGTATGAAACGCTTGAGGAGATGGTAAGCCACGTGGAAAGGATTTTGCAGAAGTTGGAACTACCCTACCGCATTATACGCCTGTGCGGTGGCGATATGAGCTTTACCTCTGCCCTCACCTACGACTTTGAGGTGTACTCGGCAGCACAGCAACGCTGGCTGGAGGTGAGCTCCGTTTCCAACTTCGAATCGTTTCAGGCCAACCGCCTGATGCTTCGCTACCGCGAAGAGGGCGAGAAGCGTACCCAAATAGCGCATACGCTCAACGGCAGCGCATTGGCACTGCCCCGCATCCTTGCGGCACTGCTTGAGAACAACCAGGATGAGCACGGCGTAACCATACCCAAGGTGTTACAACCTTTCTGCGGATTCGATCGCATATAAGAGCCTTTATACCTCAAACATAGGTTATAGCTTACATAGAATTATATCGAAAAGCTAAAACGGGATGACCAGCTCATCCCGTTTTTTCATATCAACCCACCAAACCTTTGCGCTATATTATTTGGTACATTAGCAACAAATAAAGCCTAACCCCGGTCAAACCAATCCACCCAAATATGGGTGGGGTAAGGATGAAAAAGTCAGACTTATAAATGAGAGAAGAAATTAAACTTTATTCTCAGAAAGCAATAGCAATTGCAACATTTTTTGGCGGACCATTAGCCGCAGGAATCCTTATTCGTAAAAACTCGTTAAGTTTCGGAAGAGAAAAGGAAGGATTAATAGTCCTAATTATTGGGATAGTCAGCACAATCTTGCTATTCTATGGGATTGATCAGATTCCCGAATCTATTATAGATAAAATACCGAATGTTTTAATTCCAGCCATTTATACAGGAATTATTTATTTGGTTGTTGAGAAAATACATGGACAATTACTAAAAAAACATAAAGAAGAAAATAATAAATTTTACTCAAATTGGAAAGCGACAGGAATAGGGTTGGTGTGTTTAGCTGTTTTATTTGCAGGAATTTTTGCGTATGCCTATTATGCACCCGAGGATTGGGATGTAAAAACATATGATTCCGAACTGAAAAAATTTAACAACAACGAATCGGAAGCCATGAAGTTATTTGACATGTTAGATAGCCGTTCAAAACATGAAGTTGCATATTTTATAGCGCAAACAGGGATACCCAAGTGGAAAGAAAGCATTGAAATTTTGAACAAAATGTCCAGCATTGAAAATATACCGGAAGAATATCAAAAACAGAATAAATTGCTTTTAGAATATTGTAAACTTAGAATTGAAGCCTATGAACTAATATCAAAAGCAGTTCTAAGTGAAACTTCGGTATACGATGAAGAAATAATTAAAAAGCATACTCGAATAGATGAAATTATCAATGAACTATAAGAACTGCCTACAACAGCGCCTTGGTTTCAGGCCGGTGCGACTTGCCCGTTTGAATAATTTGGCTACGCCGAAAGGACACTCGACTGTGCACATTTGATAGACCATTGGCGTTCATTAAATAAAACAAAATATGAAAACAAAAATCGCACTTTCAATCCTAATCTTTACATCTTTTTATTCGTTCTCGCAGGTGTCGAAACCCAAAAACATGCGCTTTGTGCCAATGGGAACAGTAGTTTTAAAAGAAGACATTGGTGATAGAGAAGAAACTGTTAATGCCTTTTGGATGAGCGAGCAGGTTACTAATCGAGAATACAGAGAATTTATTGATGCATTAAAGAACAGTCCCAATGATAGCATTGTAATTATTGATTATAAGAAGTACAAAGAAACCAACGACAAAGAAAAATCCACAAAACGCCATTCTTATCGAGAAGTACTTGAGCATGTATTAGATGCATCTGTTTGGGACTCAAATGAAAAGTATCAAAACTATTTTGACGATAAGAAATTTGATAACTATCCTGTGGTGGGTGTGTCCCATATTAGTGCTGTTTTTTATTGTGCATGGAGAACCAAAATGGAAAATAAAACTAACCGGAAGAAAGGCTTGCCATTTGCGGTTGAAAACAGATTACCCAGTGAAGCGGAATGGGAGTATGTTGCTGCAAATACTTCTCATGTTAACACAAAAGTAATTGCAAAAGTAAAAAGCGGGAAGAAAAATAAGTACAGTCTGCACAACCTGAATGGCAATGTTTCCGAATGGACTTCTTCGTCAACCCCGAATGGAGACAGAATTATTAAAGGCACTTCGTGGAAAACCGATAGGCAACTGAAAGATAGGTTTGTTGTGCAACCTGATTTTAGGGATAATGCAACGGGTTTTCGATTGGTTAAGACGTATGTTGGACGCAAATAAACGAGCTGCTAATACAAGATTTAATAATTGAATAGGAAAGACTTTCCAACGTCCGGAGGACTTGGAAACGAGGAATTAATAAGTTTTTTTCAATCTACTGCCTATCCTGTTCAGTTCAGGCGCCAGCCTTAGTCGCTTCTATTCTTTTTGGTTTCACCAATGGAATAGAAAAAAATAGATCCCTCGTTCGGCGGCGGTTGTGCCACCGTGGCCTATTAAAAGCAGGCTGCGCCTGCGTCTTCGTAGGCCTTCTCTTTTTGTATAAGGCTAGCTTGTCCGTTTGACAACTTTGCATAACTTTGGTAGGCAGTTGGCTCACAGGGTGTGGGTTGCGTACTCTGCAACCCGAAACCAAAGCCACAAACCGTTAATCTTTATTACAATGGAGCCACAATATGACAACCAAAATGACAAAGACTATTTTATTAGTTGCAATTGGAATAATTAGTAATTGGATTTATTCACAAACGACAAATCAGCCAGAAATTAATATCGTAAATGGTAATAAACATATTTTTACAATAGAAACTCCAAATGGCTGGAAGACAAAAACTCGCCATACCCATTTGATGAAAATGAGATGAATCGTTTTGAGAAGCAAATAAGAAAGTATCCCGCGGATTCAAAGAATAAGAATTAATTGAATATAAAATAACACCGGTACATAACACCCAATATAACCAATCAGATTTATTTGGGTTTTCGGATTTACATCAATCTTAATCCGTAATATTGTAACAATTTATGAAATATCTGATAGTAGAAGACGAACGCTTTGCGTACAATGAGCTAAAACGAATGATGGAGCGATTACGCCCCGATTATGTTTTAGCTGGAAGGACAGAATCAGTAGCCGAGACCGTCCTATTTCTTAAAAACAATACGATAGAATTAATCCTGCTGGATATTCACCTGGCTGATGGAAATTGCTTTGAGATATTTGAACACATTCAAGTTTCAACCCCCATCATATTTACTACTGCCTATGACCAGCATGCTATTCAGGCTTTTAAGCTCAATAGTATCGATTACCTATTAAAACCCTTAGAAGAAGAAGATTTATCCATTGCCTTAAACAAATTTGAAGGGCAGAGCCTAGCAACGGAGGTCGCATTTGATTATAAAAAACTGGAAGAAAAATTGTTGGGAAACCAAAAAAGGAACCGTTTCTTAGTTCAAATCGGTGATACCTATAATCATATTGATGTAAACGAGATTGCTTTTTTTTACAGTGAGGAAAAAGTAGCCTTTCTGCACACATTCTCTAATAAAAAATATATTATCGATTATACGTTAACTCAAATAGAATCACAATTAGACGAAAAAACATTTTTTCGAGTTTCTCGCAATTGCGTTGCTAATATTGCATCCATAAAAAAAATTGACAAATATTTTAATAGCCGGCTGAAGCTTACGTTTCAACCGGATTGCCCTCAAGAAATTTTGGTTAGCCGTGAGCGTGTTTCGGATTTTTTGAAATGGGTAGATGGATGGGATTAAGAGTATGAAAAAGATAAGCATAAAACAAATTGTTGTTTTTTTACTGATAGTATCCATCCTACTGGTGCTATTTTATTATGTTTTTCAAATACTGACCGGTAAAGAGCAGGACTTAGCATATTTTTTCTTAGTAAACCTACTCCCATTCCTTTTTATTGCTACTGTTGATTTCCTAATTATTCGTGCTCTATCTACACACCTAAAAGTACGTGGCATCATCATTCAAATCACACTGAGCTTATTGGGAACATCCCTGTTTGCTGTCTTGGTTATTATGTTTATCAATTTCTTGTTTTTTGGTTTCTCTGCATTTAGTTTCAGTCCGGAAATTCTTAAATCTACCATTTTCACCCTACTCTGGAATAGCGCAGTGGTTTTGCTAATTGAAATTTACCTATACAACCAACGGCAAATAGAAGCTGAAAAAAGAATTGCGCTAATCGAAAAAGAAAAACTTCAGTATCAGTATGCAACCTTAAAAGCACAAATTAATCCTCATTTTTTATTTAACAGCCTCAATGTTTTAGCATCCCTAGCTTATGAAAATGCAGAGAAAACAAATCTATTCGCAAAAAAAATGTCAAGCGTATACCGCTATGTGCTGTTAACAAGTGATCGCCCCATGGTGACCTTAAGAGAAGAGCTGGAATTTTTAGAAGCATACCTTTTTTTAGAGAAAGTTAGGTTTGAAGAGAATCTACAAGTCACAATTCTTAACCAAGCAGAATCAAGTCGGAAAGTAATCCCTGTAAGCCTTCAATTACTGGTAGAGAATGCAGTTAAACACAATATCGCTACTCTTAATCAGCCACTTAGACTGGAAATAAGTATTACTAAAAATGAGATTGTAGTTAGCAACAATCTTCAGGTAAGAGCGAGTGTTGAAAGCGAGGGTTTTGGTCTGAAAAATCTAAAAAAACAATACGCTTTACACAATAAAACGGTTGATATATTAAAAACTGCAACAGAATTTACCGTAAAATTACCCTTCTTAGATTAAGTCCCTGCTATCATATTTATTTCATCTGCTCCATAATACACTTCATCGTATCAATACTGAGCTTCATCGGAAAAGGCTTCATTAAACAAGTTGTATGTCCCATTTTTGCACTGTCATTAATTAATAAGTCTTTAACAATTAAATAATTTTTTACCATGAAAAAAACGATGAACTTATCACTTGTTGTTCTTGCAACACTACTAATGGTTTCAGTATCAGCAAAAGCACAACAGAAACTATCAATTGGAGCAAAGGCAGAGGCCAATACAACAATCTATAAATTTGACGCTCTAACAGAATTTGAAAGTAGCTCTCCCGATTTCGGCGGAGGTGCCGGAGTATTTTTCAATTATGAATTTAAAAACTGGTTTTCTCTACAAGCTGATCTATTGCTACAGTATCGTAATTCAGAAATGGGAAACAAGATCACTCTTGAAAAATCTCAATTGACTTCTTATGATGTTGAATTGCCTGTTTATGCTATTTTTCAAGCTAAAGTCGGAACAAAGAGATTGTTTTTAGGCGTAGGACCATATATGGGATACGGAATAAGCGCTAAGTTTGAAAATACAGATATGTATGATAAGGATGTGTCTGGGAGAGCACCCTTGCACAAACTGAAATATGGTGCCGCTGCTATGCTTGGATTTGATTTTGGACATTTCCAAATCAATGCTACCTACATCTCTCAAAACGGTATAGGACAAATGAGAGCAACCTCTCCCATAAGAAGTGAATCGGTAAGTCTAGGTGTTGGATATAGCTTCTAGCAACATCTTTCCAAAGGTTACCTGTACCGCTTAAGCAGTTGTTAAAAAATCAAATGGTTGGTCATGCAAACCGGTGACCAACCATTAACCATTTACTTACCAAAATGAAAAAAACTACTGTAACAATACTTATCACATTAATTGCATCAATCTCAACTTTTGCGCATGAGGTTAAACCCACCCGACCACAAGAGCCTCAAATGCCCTATCCATACTATTCTGAAGATTTAATCTTTGAAAATAAACAGGCAGGCATCAACCTTGCAGGAACTTTGACCCTTCCTCAAAAGGAGGGAATATTTCCGGCTGTTATTTTAATCAGTGGAAGTGGCCCACAAAACAGGGATGAGGAGTTGGCCGGTCATAAACCATTTTTGGTGCTTTCAGACTACCTTACACGAAACGGAATTGCTGTACTGCGTTACGATGACCGTGGCACGGCTTATTCTGAAGGTGATTTTAAAAGTGCAACCTCAGTGGATTTTGCAGCTGATGTAAAGTGTGCCATTGATTACCTAAAAACCAGAAAAGAGATAAACCCCGATAAAATAGGATTGGTAGGGCACAGTGAGGGTGGTTTGATTGCACCGTTGGTGGCAATTGACACAAAGGACGTGGCATTTATGATTATGCTAGGAGGCCCGGGCATTCGGGGCGAGAAAATCCTTTTAATTCAACAGGGATTAATCGCAGAAGTTCAGGGTACCGATGAGGAGCAAATAAGAGCCACAGAAAAGATGAATCGTAAAATCTTTAGGATTGTCAAAAAGGATAAGGATATGGTTAGCTTACAAGTAGAATTACGGCAAGAATTAGAACTCTTCTTAAATAAAAATTCCCATTTCAAAATACCTGATGAGCTGACTAAAGATGAGTTTATTGATTTGCAAATTGACACATACGTTACACCTTGGATGAAGTACTTTTTAAAATACAACCCTGCGCTTACATTAAAAAAAATAAAGATCCCAGTTTTGGCTTTATACGGAGGAAATGATTTGCAGATCACCTCACAAGAAAACACTAAGGCTTTGAAAAAAGCATTTAAAAAAGCCCGGAACTACAAGGTAACAATTAAAGAATTACCGGATTTAAACCATCTGTTTCAAGAATCTAAAACGGGCTCACCTCTCGAATATCAGGTAATTGAACAAACCTATTCGCAAGTGATGTTGGAAGAAGTGCTGAATTGGCTGAAAAAGCAGGTTGAGTAAAATATGAGATTTTAAGCAAAACAGCCATTCCATTTAGGTTAAAGCAATAATTCGGGCTTCCTATAAAACATTTTTGTAAATTTGAAGATTGGCATTTACAAATAGAGAAGAATGGAAAAAGTCCACTTTACATTTCAGAAACCCCAAGATGCGTTCCTAGCGAGTATCGTTGACGACTATTTCTATATTGACACTTTAGCCTCTGAATTGACTTCCAACCCTGAATTTATTATCCCATACCCAAGGATAACCTTTGGGTATTTTTTTAATAATCCGTTTAGGGTAACCAATCAAACACTAAATGAATCTGTAATTGCTAATGTTACTATTTCTAAAATAACAAGGCAAAAAATCATCGTTCAACCTAGCTCAGACAGAATTAGAATATGTGGGGCTCACATAAAGCCTTTTGGACTGGCTTATTTCACCGAAAAACTTATATACTCTTTGCCATGGCTTACCAATACTGAAGATTTGTTTGGAAATATCGTTAATGATTTTACTAAACGACTTGATAGCGCAACAGATGTAGAAACGATATTTGCAGAAGTGGAAAAAATGTTTCTAGATAATATATTGACCCGAGACCTGACGCTTATTACCCAAGCCGTTGATTTAATCGAAAAAAGTGAAGAGAACATAGAGATTTCAAAATTATCTAAGGAATTAGGGGTTACAGATCGAACGCTCAGAAATCACTTTTATGACTATGTTGGGTGTTCACCCAAAGAATATATTAGAATAGTAAAGCTCAAACGAATAGTACATCAGCTGGCACATCAAAAAGATTCTCTAACACAAATAGCTTACGAAAATCAATATTTTGACCAGGCTCATTTTAGTAAAGAGCTGAAAGATATAACCGGATATACACCAGGCGAACTAAGAAAAGAAATTCCACATTTCCGATTTTTACAATTTTAAGCCATAGAAAACAACGAACTTTGCTTCATCAAAAAAACAAACAATGATGAAGCTATACCTACCAATTATTGCCTTACTAATCTTCGTATCTTCAAAAACATTTGGTCAGGATTTATCGACAGAGGACCTGTTTGCTGATTTTGAAGAAGAGACCCAGCAGCTACTGCCCGATAAAATCTTTTTTACACAAAAAGCATTGTGGGGCGAAAAGGGATTGTTTCGGGTAACCGGAATTTCACCGCTTTCAGCGGAAACCAGAGAAAGAGAATTGAAAATAAGACGAACCATGCTCAAAGCCCACCAAACGGTAGGTTTTATAGCCTTAGCAGGGATGGTTGCACAGGGTATTGTTGGTTCACAACTATACAACAACTCTTCTCCTCAGCTTCTTAATGCGCATAAGGGGATTGCAATTGCCACAAACATCAGCTATGGAACTACCGCTTTACTTGCATTTACAGCACCACCGCCATTGATTAATGATAGTGGGATGTCATCTATTAAAATGCACAAAATTTTAGCGGGTGTCCATCTGACGGGTATGATAGCAACCAATGTTTTAGGCCAAATGGTTGAAGATAATCCTCAGTTAAAAAGTACTCATAGAGCTACAGCAATAACAACTTTAGGTGCATATGCAGCTGCAGTAATAGTCATAAAATTTTAGAATCATGAAAAACACAATTATTAAACTTCCTTTTCTCCTATTGGCATTCTGCTTCATGGGTTTTACCCATAAGGTTGATTCCGAAAAGATATTTTTAGATAAGAAGAAGTCTGAAATTCAGTATAATATGACCCATCCGCTCAAAAAGTGGTCGGCCATAAGCAAAAATGTGAATGGAGTAATTATCTATAACAGTCAAGAAAATGGTATAGAGTCGGTTGCTATCTCTGTGCCTGTATCCTCATTTGACAGTAAAAACTCCAATCGCGACTCCCATGCGCTTGAAGTGCTTGAAGCACTTAAATATCCCAATGTGAAATTTAGTAGCAGAAATATTAAAAATTCCGGGGATGAGCTAATTATTAAAGGGGCATTAGAATTTCATAACGTTACCAGAGAAATAGAAATAAAAGCAAAGCAAAGCACATCAAAGAATGAGATAACGGTGTATGGGAGTTTTATAATCAATATGACCGATTACAATATACAACCACCATCACTTTTAGGTATAAAAACACATGAAGAAATTAACATAGAATTTAAAACCTATTTTAAGGTTCCATAAAACGTCCTACGGATGGAAGAGGTTTTCTAATTACGACAGGTATTGAGGTGTTATCGGACCAATTAAAAACTGACAAAATGGAAACAAATATTAAGAATAACCTTACGGAGAAATACAGCAAAGCAATCATTATAATTCACTGGCTTAGCTTTTTATTGATTATGGTATTAATCCCGCTTGGTTTTTTAATGACCAATACAGAAAATGGCGCATTAAAACTTATTTTGTTAAACGCACATGTATTCATAGGGCTTTTAGTTTTTATATTAACCCTGCTAAGGGCTTGGTTTTTCTTTAAGCACAAAAGACCTTCCAGATTACAAACAGGAAAGTGGCTGCATAACAAGTTGATTGTCTGGATTGAAAATTCATTTTATTTTATCCTAGTTCTACTCAGCACCTCGGGGATAGCTACAGTAATTTTCGGGAACTTTGCAGAAGCAATGAGTAAAAATGACATCTTGCTTCTTTCGCAAACCATTGATACATCGTCCGGGATGGCACATAAAGCCTTGGCAATTATTTTAGCTATACTCTTAATGGGTCACGTTGGCGGGGTGATCAGTCATTATATCAAAACTAAAGAAAATACATTGAAGAGGATTATACCGTAAAATATAAGAAAACTACTACAAAATTAAATGTAATGAGAGTAGTATCAGACCAAGGCAATCTTGAAGATATTGAGAAGTTGTTCAAAGGTCAAACAAGTTTCCGAATGGGATCAAATTGTTAAATAGCATTCAATTATTAATTTTTAAAACCCAAATAACATGAAGAGCAAATTATCCGAAGAGCTAAAGCTAAAACTTGAACCCGTAGCAATCATATTCACTGACGAAAAACCTTCAGATGCATTACAATTTCAAGAGGGCAAAAGAGGCTGTGTAGCTTCTATGCTTGTAGCAGCTGCATCACAGGGTAAAATTGCCGTTTTTGACGAAAAAACATACGGATGTCCGGGAGGTGGTGTGGGTTTATGCTTTGGTGATACATTTACAGAAACCAATCATCCAACCGAATACTTGTTATCTACAGGAGGTGAAATGTTTGCAAATATAAAAGGTAAAGGAGTCCCAAAAGGTTTGGAAAGAGGAGAAAGATACTATGCAAGCCCTGAAGTAGCCCTTAAATGGAAAAAGGCAATGCCATATGCAAAAACATCCAAAAAATATGTTGTATTCAAGCCTTTAAGCAAGATAGACGATACTTGTTTACCCGAGCTTATTTGTATTTTTGCCAATCCGGATCAGATCTCGGCCCTTGTAATTATGGCAGGTTTTAATACCGGCGAAATTTTCAGTGTGCTTGCACCCATGGGAGCTGCTTGCCAATCTATTTTATTTGCTTATCAAGAAAGTAAAAAGGAACACCCCAAGGCTATTTTAGGCTTATTTGACATTGCTCAAAGGCATCGTGTTCCAAAAGAAATGCTCACTTTTACAGTTCCCTATAATATGTTTTTGCAAATGGAAAAAGATGTTCCAGAAAGTTGCCTTTCCACTCATTCCTGGGAGCAGATTAAAGGCAGATAGAAAAGCCCCGCGTTCAGCTGAGGCTCCGATCTCAGCTGTAGTTATCTTACTTCTGCATAATCCTGTCAGGCTTTAAAAATCTGATAGGATTCTTTTTTTTACGAATATCAAGCCTAGGAACATTAGTTTTGCATCCTTACAAACCTCACTCAACCTTCTTCTACTTAAATTTGTTTTCCTACGGCGCAATGCGCTTGGCTTGAGAATACGTTATAGCAAAAACCATCAAGCTAAGAATCACTACTTTTTGGGATTGCAAAACAAATCGGTACATAAGTATATTTGTCGAACTTAAAAACAATTGAAATGAGTGAGCTGATAAACAATTCAGAGATCAGGAAGAAAAAGCTCAAAGAGCTGATTCTTAAGCTACATAGCGGATCATCGGAGGATGAGGTACGGAAAGAGCTAATGGAGAGCTTAAGCCAAATACCCTATGGCGAGGTGGTTGAGGTGGAAGAGGAGCTCATTGCAGAAGGGCTACCCGTAGAAGAAGTGCTGAAGCTATGCGATATTCATGGGGCAGTGCTTTACGGCAATATAGACCTCTCAACCGCCAAAAAGGTTCCCCCGGGACATCCCATTGATGTGATGCAGAACGAAAACATCGCATTAAATAACCTTGCCCAACAGATTACCACGCTTATCGATAAAATTGCTGAAAGCAAAGCGGTAGAACAGTCGGAAATTTTTCAGCTGCGCGGTTTTTACAATGCCCTTTACGATGTTGACAAGCACTATAACAGGAAGGAATACCTGCTCTTCCCCTTCCTCGAGAACTACGAAATTACCGGCCCTCCAAAAGTGATGTGGGGCAAGCACGACGAGATTCGCGAGCTGATAAAGGGTGGCATTGAATTGCTACAAACAGAAAACATTACTGCTGATGAGCTGCTTGCAGCTGCCGAGATTATCCTATTGCCTGCCGTCCATCAGGTAGTGGATATGGTGAAAAAGGAGGAGGAGATCCTTTTCCCCATGTCGTTAGATAAGCTGACGGATGCGGATTGGTACGAAATTGAGAAACAGTCGCTGGAAATTGGCTTCTGCCTGTACGATCCGCCTACAGCATGGAAACCCGAATGGGTAAAAGAGGATTCGCTGTCGGAAATGAACAAGGTGGGAGGCAGTATCCAATTGCCTTCGGGCAATTTCTCCATCGAGGAGCTGCTGGCGATTCTAAACCACCTGCCTATCGATATGACCTTTGTGGATAAGGACGACAAGGTGAAGTATTTCTCACAAGGGAAAGAGCGAATTTTTCAACGGAACCGTGCCATTCTCAATAGGGATGTGCGCCTGTGCCATCCACCGTCAAGTGCCAATATTGTGGATAAAATAATTGACGATTTTAAGAGCGGAAAAGAGGATAGCGCCCCCTTCTGGATTAGGATGGGAAACAAGCTGATTCATATAGAATATTTCGCTTTGCGAAATGAGAAAGGCGAATACCTTGGTACCCTTGAGGTATCCCACGATGTTCAGCGGTACAGAGACCTAGAAGGGGAAAGAAGAATTTTGTCGTACGATAAAAAGTAAATTATTATGGATAATCATAAATTAATCATAAGCCCAAAGACCAAAGTGTTGCAGCTGATTGAGACCTACCCTCAGCTTGAGGAAGTTCTAATTGGCTATGTACCTGCATTTAAGAAGTTGACCAACCCACTGCTAAAAAAAACGGTTGCAAAGGTTGCAACCCTGCAGCAGGCGGCAACCGTTGGTAATGTGAAAGTTGAGGATCTGATCAACCTTTTGCGAAAAGAGGTTGGACAAGATTCCATCCAATTTGCCGACGATGTTAACTATCATACCCAACAACCCTCGTGGTTTGACGAGTCCAAAATAACCTCTGAGATAGATGCCAGGGTGATGCTGGATGCTGGCGAACAGCCGATAGACAAGATTATCTCGGACATAAACCATATGGGGAATGCAGCTATTTACAAAGTAATTGCCCCCTTTGTACCTGCTCCGCTACTTGATAAAGCGCTGAGCCTAAACGTTGACCACTGGATAAAAAAGGAAGCAGAAGACAGGTATATTGTCTATTTCAGCAAAGCGAAGGAATAGCATTTTTTTTCTAGTCTGTATAAAAAAACTACCGCCTTGAATTCCATATCCAAGGCGGTAGTCTTATAAGAGATGGTGAATGGCTTACTTCGTTTTACTCCACTCGAAAACAACTACAACTTTAAATATAACACCCTCCCATTCCTCTGTTATTGTGGTTTCTGCTACAACAAATTTCGGATCCATTGTAGTTAGCGTCAAAGGCACATCCAGAAATTCGTTATCCCCTTCGTTAGTCGTAATAGTAAGCTGATTGCCAACTAATGTCCATGTAAATGTCTCCTCAGTTTCAGGCTCTTGATTCTCTTCATCTGCATACGTAAGAATAGTTCCTGTTTTGTCCTTATTAAACTGAATCCATCCTGCATTTTCTTTTACTTCATTACCAACAGGGATATCATTCATAAACAAGGACATAGAAACCTTGTCAAAGTTCCATTTACCAACTAGGGTAAATTTTTCCTCTTTTTGGCAAGAGGTACTGGCAAATAAGATTAAGCCAATTAGGGTAAATAAACGCAGTGCTTTCATGGTTAAAATTTTTAGGTTAATATTAAAGTGATTACAAAATTAAGATTTATACTAAAACTATTTTGAGTAAGAAAAAGTTCAACGAAATGCAATATGTAAGACGTGTTTTTCGCTAATCTTTACCCAGCACGCACTCAAGATCAATGGAGAGGTGTAACCCATCGTCGCCAAAGATTAAATCCCAATCAAACCCATCGGGTAAATCCGGAAGGGGAAGCCAATCCTCCAATCCCTCCACACTATCCAACGTAATAGAAAAATTCGCTTTACCCTCTACCCTTTTGGGTTCCATAGTAGTAAGTTCAAACTCAAGGGCGGGAATATCAACCACTCCCTCGCCATCAAACTTAACGACTAAAAGTGTGTGGATATGCGACCAAGTAAAATTACCGATACGTGCATAAGTTCCTGTGTAGTCCTCTCTAAACTCCACCTCGCCATTATTGGACTGCTCTTGGGTGGGAAGCTTAAATATACCGTTAATCAATACATTGGTGGTAATGGTTTCCACATTCCATTTACCCACAAAGGTAAACGGAGGATCTGTTTTACAACCAATTAATGCTAATGTGACAAAAGCTAGAAATATAAAACCCTTAAAAGTTTTCATAGCCATTCAAGTTTGAAAAATCGTTTTTCAAATATGCTATAAAGATAACTTAACCTCAATAATTTGTCAACCTATCAGATGTCAATTATCTATTTAAACAGCTAAGTGTTGGAATCCTAACCCTCACACCTTACCTTTCAACAAAAAAAGCCGCCTCACATGGGCGGCTTTCCATTTTATTTACAAGTTATTTGATGGGAGTAAGTAACCATTCAACCTGGATAACATAGGTTGAACCATCCGATTCAAATTCATTGGTACTTCTTAAAAGAACCTCCTCCTCATGCATAGTAACAATCTCTAACACGATGTCCGGCTGTCCAGCATGCTCAGGGTCAACCGGAGATAGAATTATCTCCTCTTCGGTTTGAATCCAAGTAAAATTGGTTTCTACTGCATCTTCTCCTTCCATTCCCTCGATATACGAACTACCTGTTTGGTCCTCGTTAAATTGAAACCAACCCACATCTTCTCTATTGATAATTTCGTTCACCTCACCATCGATAATCTCCAAAACCACAGCTCTATCAATATTCCATTTACCCACCATGGAAATTTGTTCATTTTCATCAGCTGGTTTATCCGGCTTAATTTTATCTTTCTTACAAGCGGCAGCCGAAAAGAGTAAAAGGGCCGAAAGCACAATTAGTTTAATCTTTTTCATATTAATCAGTTTTTATGTTAATGATTCTTAGTTAATTATCTATTTTTTGTTTGGAATACAAAAACTCCAATCTATATCTCCAAAAACACACTCCGTCCCATGGAAGGTGTCACAAATCAAGTAAATCTCTCACACCTGTGGCAATGAATGCTATATCCCATTTTCCTACCAAGGTAAATACTGGATTCTACTTACTCCCAATAACGGTAAGGACAACAAAACCTGAATTAAAATGTTCTAACCGCTTTCATTTTTGCTATTATAAGAGTTCTTTAAGCAAGGCAACGGTTATAACAACGTTATTGGCACCTCTCTATGGCATCGTTTCCTTGACGTATTACTCCATCTGCTTTTCCAACACGTAGTGTTCTGCCAGCTCACCCTCAATCCGATTCCCCTCCATATCCAGATGGATAATGGCATTCTCAACCACCTGGTACATCCAAGTATTATCTTCAAATTGAAGGGTGATAATCCTTCCAGATTCATCCCATTGGAAAGTACCCTCACTCTCAAATGTATGCCTTTCTTCTCCCTTCAGATATACCTGCTTTTGGGTAAACGTATGATCCATACTTAGGATAATGGTTGTCTCAATGCCCTCACAATCGGCACAGGGAAGGGTGCCAATATAGGTGCCGTCCCAATCCAAAGAGTTTTGGCTGGTATGCCCATCAAAAATGGCTGCTTCTTCGGTTACCCCTTGGGAATTCTCCCGGTTTTTAGGAGCAGAATTGCAAGCGCCAAAGGCTATGGCCACAAGCATCAATAGTGTAAAAAATTGTTTTTTCATGGTCTATTATTTTGCTATAAAGGTAATGATTACCGAGGGATATTTCCGGATATGGTAACGATTTTTGGGATAGTGCCGATAAAAGAATTTAGCAATGGATCGTGGGAAGGGCGATTGTACAGCTCCTGTTAGAGCATAACTAGTCGACAGGCTATTCGGGCATTGGCTGCTGCATACGAAAGATTTCACCTCACAAGTACAACAAAAAGGCAAAACTGAAAACCGAGAAACGGCATTACCTGAAGCATTAATTTTAGTATTCTTGTTGGAAAGACAAAAGGGATTTCTTATATTCGATTATCTTATAATTCCATAATTAAAATCCTAATTACTGAAAATTAAACCTTAAAAACTTGAAAACATGAAAAAGACAGCATTTATCTTAGTTTTAGCATTGGCCATAGGATTTAACAGCTACGGACAATTCTATTTTGGTGTGAATCCCGGCCTTGTTTCCAACTCAGCCAATTTTGGCTATAAGGTAGGAAATCTGGTACCCTATGCTGCATTACAACTGGTCAGTGCCTCTATCGCTTACGATTATTCTGACCGCTATTGGGATAGCTATGACGGGCGTTGGAATACCTATACTAATAAAGAAAATGCATCTATAAATCTAATCCTTCCCACGCTTGGTGTTAAATATTTTGTAATCGAGTCCAATGACCTGAAAGCCTATGCCAACCTTTCTCTTAGCAAGGCATTTATAACAGGCAAAATGAAGATTGACGATGCTGTTGAAGAGGAGTTTAGCAATAACTTGAAGAATATCAATCTTTTTGGTGCTGAACTGGGTTTTGGTGTTGAATATTTTCTGAGCAGCAACTTCAGTATTGGTGGCGAATATGCAATACGATACCTTAAGGGGAGTTCGAAAAGAGTTAATGAATATGAGTATAATGGACGCCCCGCCAAAGAAACCATATACAACTCTATAAACGTAGCACCCACCGTTGCCAAATTCAGCCTTAACTTTTATTTCGGTAAAGAATAACCGAACAGTAATAGATTATATGGAGCCGGCCTAAGGGTCGGCTTTTTTATGCTCACCCTTTAGGCGTTTTTTGTTAAATAGTGTGGGAATTATATTCCTAGAGAGGATTATGGTTTGTGGAATATTCCCAAGAAAAGAATTGAGCAACGGATCGTTGGAAGAGCGATTGTAAAGCTCCTCGTAGAGCGTAATCACCAGCTGTTTGATGTCATTGGTGTAGTAATGGGTATCCGCTTGGGGCGGATAGAGCATCAGCACCATTTGCGTGGGTGTGGTGCTATCCAATGCGGGCAGGATATAGGTAAAATCACCAAGTAGATATGCTCCGGTACTTAGGTAAAAGTTAATACGACCCATACGCTCCTCCCTGTTGTTGCCAAAATCGGGATGCTCCACCTCCAGCACCATAGTTTTACCCATGCTTTTAGCCACACCGGATAGGTACTCCATAAATCCAGAGCCGATATTGGCACCCCGATAGCCGTTTTTAACGGCTAAGTAATCGAGCAAAATAAAGGGAATGGCTTTGAAAGGCCAAAGCAGAGCCATACACACCACATCATCGCCCATCCTGCCAATATGCAGTTGAGAACTACCCGCCTCAACCCTTTGCCGAATCAGCTCCACGCTGTGCCGCTCGTTTGCAGGGAAAGAATTTAGGTAGATCGCTATGGCATCCTCAATCGGTTGATTGTGAGTCGGTGCAACTTGACTGAAATGGATATTCATTATTATTCAAAATTTCGCAGGTATGCGCAGGGTTCTCTAAAAAAGACCACCCTATAACTTTTGTTTTCAGTGCTTACGAAAGCCTTTTTAATACGGAAAGATTTACGGTCCAATAGACCGAAAAAGCAATAAATCCTGTTAAAAACTGCCATAGTAACTCCATAGGTCCATAGCTCCTCTCCCAGAAAACCAACCCAAACAGTAGCCCTGAAAGCAGACAGAGCAGCACGGTAAACGGAACAAGGGATAGCCCTAAAACTTTACCATGGGCTTTGAATTTCCGCCAAACGGGCAGGGTTAGAAGAAACTGGATGATAATGGCAGCAGCTGTGGTTACCGGTACAAAGAAGGAGAAAAAGCCATTATCGGGTGCACGGAACGCATCGCCATGATGCACCACCACATTAAAAAGCACCAAGAGGGCCAATACGGCCGCTATGCCCAGTAGGGTGGGCACTAAGGTGTTAATAATTTTTGCTTTCATAAACGGATAATTGAGGATTTTCAGGATAACGCCTACAAAAAGCTGATTATTATTGAATAAGAATTATATTTCGCCAACTATCAGCTTACCGTGATATTGCCCAGCACCAATGGTCTGCATAACCTCCTGCAGGTTTTTATTGGTGATGCGCCCGGCGGCAATAATCTGCACATGCTTTTGGTTGGCTACCATCTGCCTTAACAGCCCTGCGCCCAGAAGCGCTGTTTCCTGCTTACCGGAGGTAAGAATGGCATTCACCCCCTCAACGGATTGCAACCTATCCATCTCTGCAAGCGGATTTTCGGTTTCGTCAATGGCTTTATGGATCACCACATTCATGGGTTTGGCCAAGTCAATAAGCGGTTGCATGGTTTCCATATCCAATCGGTTATCGGGGGTAAGAATACCCAAAACCACGCCATCCACACCCAATTGGTGGCAAAGCATAATGGATTGCCGCATCTGTTCCAACTCCTGTGGGGTATAGACAAAATCGCCCCCACGGGGGCGAATCATCACCCGAATGGGAATAGTAACGGCAGCTTTAACCGCTCTTATCAGCTCCTCCGAGGGCGTGGTTCCGCCCAAATCAAGCCTATCGCACAGTTCCAGCCGCTGAGCACCCTGTTGCTGTGCATTTACGCACTGCTCCAGGGTTTCCACACAGGCTTCAATAACTATGTTTTGCATATCAGTTTACATTCAATACTCGCAATAGCAACCGACTACTCATTATCATCCATCCGCCTCAGCTGCTTATAGGTCTTAAGCACCCTATCGCCCATTCCTATGGTATAGCCCGATGAGAAGTAGAGCACATCGCCATGCACGTTGACCATAGCAATAACCGGAAACTCATCATCCAAACTGCGCTTAAACGCTTTGGAGAGCTGCTGCAGCATGTCCGTATCCACCGCCATATCCGAATTGTCGGGAAGTATCAGCTCATTGTAGTTAAATGAAGCGGTTTGCTTCTCCTGCGGAACGAAGAAAAGGAACGGCATGCTGAGCTCATCAAAGGCCTCTTTCATCTCCTTTAAATCCTTAAGCACATGACGGGTGGGCTCTTTGCCCGGGTCGAGCCAGATAAGCGTGGCAGCGCCGTAGGTTTTAATCAGCTGGCCCAGCTCCGACTTAGATCCATCGCTAATATTAATAAAATCGGGAAGATTTATATGGGCCAATACTTGCAATGCATTATCATCCTCACGCAGCTGAACGGGCAGTGTGTGAGCTTGGCCGGAGGCCAACCGATGGAATGACACATTGGAAAGCACCGAACCCTCGTTTAACCGATTACCCGTAACCAGCATATAGTAGCCGGGCTCCACCTCAATGGATTTGGGAAACTCCCTCACATCCATACTTCGGTCAAAGGTTAGCGTCTTAAAGTATCCTTTCTCAAAAAAGGAAAGGGTGAAGTTGGACCAGTACTTGCACGACTCGTCGCCCTTATAGCTAAACGTTAAGCGGGCAGGCTTTTGCGACGCCTCCTTGGCAACGGGTGCAAAGGCTTGCACCCAACCGTTTTGCCAGTACTCCACATTACCCGTAACCTCATTGAGGCGGGCGGGTACTCCTGCAGTACGACAAAGCGCCACAAAAAGGATATTTCTACCCGAGATATCAGCGGCACGCATCTGCACTGCTCCTCCGGGTACAACAGAAGCTACGGTGTAGTCCTCATCATAACCCACCAAAGTAAGATTCTCCTCAACCCACTGCAAGGCAACCTCAGGGTTTTGAGCCACCTCTATAAAAAACTCATCGCCTAATAATTTTGGCAACTCCTCCTTATATGGGGTTAACATTTCTAACGAGATTCGCGGATTGAGCACATATTTCACCCAAATATCCTCACTAACACCCTTCATTCTTTCGGGAGTATTATTTAAGTGCGAAAGCAACACCTCAGCGGGAGCATCGCGCAAATCCTTCTCGGCCACAGCACCCAGCAGGGGTAATACCATGGGATTCCCATCTGCACCCTCAACAAAGCGGAGAATATCGCTCCAGTTGCCACGGGATTGAAGGATAATTGAGACAAACTGCTCGCTATTCAACTTATGCTTTAGGGCAAACTCCTTAGCTGCCGATTGTCCTAAAAACGTGCTCTCATAGGCATGACGAATGGAATCCTCTTGCGCCAAGCGAAGATTATTCTCTGCTCGGGCCTGTTTTGAAACGGGTAGCGGATTCTGAATGGCGGGAGGATTCATTTCCAGCTCCAGGCTATACTCTTTTTGCTCCCTGTTGCCAAGGGTGAGCATTAGCGTATCGGTGGTTTCCACCGATATATGGGCAAAATCGAACAGGTCGCCCTCATTGGCCCAAACCACCACATTGCCCAAACCCAATCGCAGGGTTGAAAACCCTTGGGCATTGGTGTTTAGCGTAGCCAACGGGTAGAGCTGCGCATAGTTGTAAACCAGATACCTCACCGTGGCATCCTCCACAGGGTTACCCGAAGCATCCTTAACCCTAACCACCAAATCTTTCCCTTGGGTGTAGTTATCCACCTGGTTCAGCTGGGTGTAGTTCTCTTCCCTATTCACTATTAAATCCGAATGGTAATGACCCGGAGTGGTGGTCAACGTAATCATAGAGCGACGGGCGGGCTCGGTAAACCAAGCGATATTCACATCGGGCTCGGGCTCACAAGCACCGTAGAAGTACCACTGAC
>CAZKPD010000030.1:10867-21866 GCA_964554585.1 uncultured Rikenellaceae bacterium | reverse complement strand
GGAAAGGTCTCCCAAACCGCTAACCATAAAAGAGTGGGCACAAGATGATAGGCCCCGAGAGAAGATGATGGCCAAAGGTGCTTCTGCGCTGAGCGATGCTGAGCTGCTAGCCATACTCATTAAATCGGGAACAGTGCAAGATACAGCAGTGAGCATAGCACAAAAAATTTTGACCACGGCCAACAACAACCTGAACCAGCTAGGCCGCTACAGCATTAATGATCTCACCAAAATGAAAGGGATTGGTCCGGCCAAAGCCATCACCATTATGGCAGCATTAGAGTTGGGCAGAAGGCGCAAACAGTCCGAAGTGCTTCAGCGTAAACAGATTACTTCGAGCAACGATGTCATTGAGCTGCTTAAACCCACATTGGGCGACCTGCCCCACGAAGAGTTTTGGGTAATCCTGCTTAACCGTGCCAATCGGATTATTGCGCAGATTAAGGTTAGCGAAGGGGGCTACACCTCAACCACAGTGGATGTACGAAAAATAATGAGAGCAGCGCTAGAGCATCAGGCCATCGGCCTGATCCTGTGCCACAATCACCCCTCGGGCAATCAAAACCCCAGCACGGATGATATCAATATCACCTCGAAAATAAAACAAGCCGCTAAAACCTTGGACCTAAACCTGCTTGATCATGTAATCATCACAGCAGGTGAGTGTTACTCTATGGCCGACAACTCATTGCTATAATAAATATAGAAAATAAGTAAAAATAACCGTTAGAGCTGCTATAGTACACTGAATTATACCTATTTTCAACCTGTAATACCACTCAAACCTTACTCACATGATTAGGATACTAGGCGAGAAAAACTCAATTCTAAACAAGTTCATCTATGAGCTTAGAAGCGTTCATATACAGAACGACAGAATGCGTTTTCGAAGAAATTTGGAGCGCATAACCGAAATTTTTGCCTACGAGATAAGCCAAGTGCTGAACTATAAACCGCAGGAGGTGCAAACCCCTTTGGGAACAACTTCAATAGAGATCCCTACCAACCAGATAGTGGTTGCAAGCATTATGCGGGCCGGGCTTCCCATGCATCAGGGACTGCTTAACTATTTTGACGATGCAGAAAATGCATTTATCTCTGCGTATAGAAAGTATAGCAAGGATGGTTCTTTCAACATCAGCTTTGAACACCTCTCCTGCCCGAACATTCAGAATAAAACGGTTATTATTGCCGACCCCATGCTGGCAACGGGTTCGTCCATGATCTTGACCTACAAGGCACTGCTTAAACGAGGGGTTCCAGCTCATACCCACATCATCTCCATTGTGGCCTCAAAAGAGGGGTTGGAATATGCTGTGAGAAACCTTCCAAAGAAGAATGTATCCCTTTGGGTTGGGGCGGTAGACGATGAGCTAACAGCAAAAGCATACATCGTCCCGGGACTGGGCGATGCAGGTGATTTAGCTTATGGGGATAAGGAGTAGAAAACGCTAAATTGAAACCCTTTTACCGGCGGGTGTATACTTCCAAACCTGCGTAGTATCAGTACACTCTTGGAGTAATTGTAAGATGGTTTTTCCCAGCAACGGATGCACCATTGTGGGTGCAATTTGAGCCAATGGTTTTAGTACAAACAAGCGCTCATGAAGCTTACGGTGCGGAACAACCAACGGAGGTAAAGTAAAAGTATAGTTGTCGATAAAAAGGACATCCACATCAGCCGTACGCGCTGAATAGCCATCCTCACTTCTTTGCCTACCTAGGCTCTTTTCTATCTGCAGACAAAGGTCCAAAAGGCAAAGCGCTTCAAGGGAAGTCTCAACCTCAAGTACCTGATTCAGAAAGTTGGCACTATGGTTAAACCCCCATGGCTCCGATTCAAAGATATCTGACCGATTTACTATCCGCCCAATTTTCTCCTCAATCAATTCGGCTGTTTGGGCTATCAATTGCTCTCTATACCCAAGGTTCCCGCCAATTACCAAATAAACTCGATGCATAAGTAAACCCTCTATACGTAAGTTAATCCAAGTGTAAGGCGCAAAGTTTAGGTAAATAACTTAAAAAAGCAACCCAGAGCTTAAAGATTTTCAGTATTTTTAGTTCGCAAAATTTGTCAAACTCACACAAATAATATTTTACTATGAAAGATTTCACCAAGTACATGCTTGCCACCATTACCGGAATTTTTGCTTCGGCCATCATTTTGATAATCCTATTCTTTATGATGATCGGTTCAATGGTAGCCAAATCCAGTAAAGAGGTTGTTGTAAAAGATAACACCATACTGCACCTAAAGCTGGAACAGCAAATTGTGGATAGAGGATCAAAAAATCCTATAGAGAACTTTGATTACATGAGCTTTAAAGCCACACCCCAGCTGGGCCTTAACGATATTCTCAAGGCCATAGACAATGCAGCCAATGATGAGCGAATTCGCGGGATTTACATTGAATCCTCCACCGTGGGTTCAGGTGCAGCAACCCTCGAAGAGATTAGGTTGGCTCTGGAAAAATTCAAAGAATCCGGCAAGTTTATTATCAGCTACAATGAGGGCTATAGCCAAAAGGGGTATTATTTAGCCTCTGTATCGGATAAGATTCTGCTTAACCCCGAAGGAGCCATGGAGTGGTATGGCATGCGTAGCGAAGTGATGTTCTATAAAGAAGCGCTTAAGAAGTTGGGCGTTGAGATGCAAATCATCCGTCACGGAAAGTTCAAATCGGCCGTTGAGCCCTTTATGTATGATAAGATGAGCCCCGAAAATCGGGAGCAAATCCTCACCTATATCGGTTCCATTTGGAACCACTGGGTAGAGAACATCTCTGCTTCACGCAATATCTCTGTGGAAGAGCTAAACAAACTGGCTGATAACCTGTCCATACGCAATGCCAAAACAGCTGTAGAATTTGGGCTAATTGACAGTTTGGTATATAAAGATCAGGTGATTGACCTGCTAAAAGGGCTAACCGACACCAAACTTTCTAAAGACATCAACTCCATAAGCCTGGCACAATACGCAAAGGTTAACCTGCCACAGAAGAAAGGGAAAGGTTTTGTTAAGGATAAGATTGCTGTTGTTTACGCTTCGGGTGAAATTGTGATGGGTGACAATAGCGAAAGTTCCATTGCAGGCGAGCATTTTGCACGTACCCTGCGCGAGGCTCGCCGCGATAGCTCAGTGAAAGCCATTGTTCTACGAGTGAACTCTCCCGGTGGAAGCGCTTTGGCATCGGAACTAATCTGGAGAGAGATGACCCTTGCCCGCGAGGTTAAACCGGTTATCGTATCCATGGGTGACGTGGCTGCTTCGGGTGGTTATTACATTGCTGCTCCGGCCGATTATATTGTGGCCAACCCTACAACCATTACAGGCTCCATTGGTGTTTTTGGAACCATTCCCAACGTAAAGGAAGCATTAAATAAAAAATTGGGAATTACTGTTGATGTAGCCAAAACCAATAAGCACGCCGATATTAGTACTATTTACCGCCCATTAACCGCTGAAGAGCGTGCAATGATACAGCTAGGCGTTGAAGAGGTGTATACCACTTTTATTGGTCATGTGGCCGAAGGCCGCAATATGACCACCGAACAGGTTGATGAGATTGGGCAAGGTAGGGTATGGAGTGGTATTAATGCCATAGGCATTAATCTCATTGACGAGTTTGGAGGTCTCCAGCGTGCCATTGATATTGCTGCCGAAAGAGCCGGGTTGGAAGATTATCGCATTAGCGAGCTGCCCAAACAAAAAGATCCGTTTGAAACACTGCTTAAGCAGTTTTCGGGTGAGGTTAAAGCCGGCATCCTTCAAAAAGAGCTGGGCGATACCTATGAGCACATTACCCGAATTAAAAATATTGCCACTCAAAGGGGAACTATGGCTCGTATCCCTTACGATGTGGAACTATTTTAGTTAACCCAAATCCTAAAACACCCTGCTCTTGAGTAGGGTGTTTTTTCATAATCCTTGCGCAAATGCTCAAATATCTGCTATGTCCCTTTGCCCTACTTTACGGGTTAGTAGTGAAAATAAGAAACTACCTATTTGACAAGGGGTTCTTTCGTTCCACACCCATAAAAGGGACTATTTGCGTAGGCAATCTTACCGTGGGGGGAACGGGAAAAACTCCCTTTACGGAGTACTTAATCAGCCTGTTAAAGGATCAAACAGAGATTGCAGTGCTTAGCCGCGGCTATAAGCGCAAAACGAAAGGATTTTTATTGGCTGACAGTCAAAGCAATGCCACAACTATAGGCGACGAACCCTATCAGATGTTTTCCAAATTCCCCAATGTTCCCCTAGCTGTTGATGAGGACAGGATAAACGGAATTCAAACCATACGACAACAGCATCCAAACAACAAGATTATTATTCTTGATGATGCTTTTCAGCACCGACGGGTAAGAGCCGAGCTGAACATACTGCTTACCGATTACCATAACCCCATCTATTCCGACTTCTTTTTGCCCATGGGCAGGCTACGCGACAGCTTTGCGGAACGCAAAAGGGCACAGCTAGTTGTGGTAACCAAATGTCCCAAAGACCTATCGAAACAAGAACAGGATGAGAAAACTAAAAGGCTTCGCCTAATGCCCCATCAAAAGGTGTTTTTCTCAACCATTACGTACGGCATGCTAAAACCCGTTTTCGCCACAGAGGGGTTAACTAGCCTACAGCTAACAAAGCAACTACATACGGTTGCACTTGCGGGCATTGCCAAACCTGGTTTATTCTTCAGTCACCTAGAACAGAGTTCCAACCTTCAGCACACCATTTCGTTATCCGATCATCACCAATTTAGCGAAAAGAAAATTAAAGCTATATTTGATAAATTTTCACAAATACCCAATGAGCCCAAAGCAATTGTTACCACCGAGAAGGATGCGGTAAGGCTTAAAGAGTTCGTGAATTTGCCGCTAGAGATAAAAACATGCTTCTACTATTTACCCATGGAAGTGGAATTTTTACAAGGCAGTCAATCAGATATGAATCAAATAATTCAATCATATGTTAGAGAAACTTAAAGAGACTGTTGCTTACCTTAAGCGTGAGGTAAGTTTTACCCCTCAGGTGGGTATTATTTTAGGCACCGGATTAGGCGGATTAGCCAAGGACATTAAAAATCCTCAAATTATTGAATATACGGCTATCCCTCATTTCCCGCTTTCCACCGTTGAGGGTCACCAAGGGCGACTGATTTTTGGGGATTTGGGAAACAAAAAAGTGGTGGCCATGCAGGGTCGATTCCACTTTTACGAAGGGTACGGCATGGATCAGGTTACTTACCCTGTTAGGGTAATGAAATTACTGGGGGTTGAGTATCTTTTTGTATCCAACGCCAGCGGCGGCATAAACCCCAATTTTGAAATTGGCGATTTGATGATTATCAATGACCATATCAACCTAATGCCCAATCCGCTTATTGGCCCCAACAACAACAACTTTGGCACCCGCTTCCCCGACATGAGCCAAGCTTACGACCGTAAGCTTATTGCGCTAGCACAAGATATTGCCGCAAAACATGGGGTTAGCACCCAGACCGGATGCTATGTGGCCACTTCGGGTCCAACCTTCGAGACACCCAAAGAGTACCAGTACTTCCGCATTATTGGAGGCGATGCCGTAGGCATGTCCACCGCTCCTGAGGTCATTGTTGCTAGGCATATGGGGCTACCCGTTTTTGGGATCTCCATTATTACTGACCTAGGCGTTCCGGGTAAAATAGTGGAGGTTACCCACGAAGAAGTACAACGTATAGGCAAGGAAGCCGAAAGGCGAATGACGCTGATTATTGAGGATATGTTGCAGCAACTCTAATAGATTTTCTGAAATTTCTATTACTGAAAGCCGAGGCAACTCGGCTTTTCTGTTTAATAGACCCTCTAATTAACTTGCTCTTAATCCAACAGTTTGAACGACCCCTCCAGGCCCAAAGATTAAAACGCTTCTAAATGTTGAGTTTTTCTCTGGAACTCACTTGCTATTCTAAATAAAATTCTAGATTTGCACGTATGTTCAATAACATGATCTGCATGAAATAAACCTGTCTCTCCAATACAATCCACATACCCTTAAACTAAAACTGTAGAACTATGAGCGTAAAAAAACTTTGGATTAGCTTCATTGTTATGATGGCTGCCAGCTTTGCAGTACTGCTTTATTTCGGTTACGAGGTGTACCTGCAAAAACCGCCCATCCCTGAGCAGGTGGTAACCGAAAGCGGCGAACACCTTTTCTCGGGCGAAGAGATAATTAAGGGGCAAAGCGTGTGGCAGTCTATGGGAGGCCAAGAGGTGGGCTCCATATGGGGACACGGTGCCTATGTGGCTCCCGACTGGTCTGCCGACTGGATTCACCGCGAGGCACTTTACATGCTTGAAGCATTGGCTTGGCAACACGACAGCACCTCTTATTTCGATCTACCCGACGAAAAACAGGTTTACCTGCAGCTTCTGCTGCAAAAGGAGGTTCGCAAAAACAGCTTTGACGAGAAGACCCAAACCCTTACCGTTTCTGATTTGCGCGCTGAAGCCATTAGGGCAAACATGGAGTACTACCACGCTCTGTTTACCGATGCGGTAGAGATGAATGAGCTGAGAGCAAACTATGCCATCCGTAAAAATTCCATAAAAGATGAGGTGAGCATGCATAAGATGAACGCCTTTTTCTTTTGGACCGCTTGGGCTTGTGTAACTGAGCGTCCCAATAAGGAGATTACCTATACCAGCAACTGGCCCCACGAAGAGCTGGTGGGCAACCAACCCACTTCGCAGCACCTGTTCTGGTCGTTTTTTAGCATTGTTATTCTACTCACCGGCATCGGCCTTCTCGGTTTTTACTATGCCAAAAATCAGGATAAGGAGGAAATTGTACATGCTGCCGAAGCAGATCCCCTTATCAACCTTAAACCAACCCCATCCATGAAGGCTACCCTAAAATATTTTTGGGTGGTAACGGCACTATTCGGGCTTCAGGTACTGCTGGGTATTGTTACAGCCCACTATGGGGTTGAGGGCGATGGGTTTTACGGAATGGACTTGGACAATATTTTACCCTATTCAATTTCTAGGTCGTGGCACTTGCAATTAGCCATTTTCTGGATAGCATCCGCTTGGTTGGCCAGCGGGCTATTCATTGCCCCTGCTGTTTCAGGTGTTGAGCCTAAATACCAGCGCTTGGGAGTAAACCTACTATTTATTGCTTTACTCATTGTAGTCCTTGGCTCCCTAACCGGTATTTGGATGGGTGTTATGCAAAAACTGGGACTAGTTGAAAACTTCTACTTTGGCCACCAAGGATATGAGTACCTAGATTTGGGACGTTTCTGGCAAGCATTACTCTTTATAGGTTTGCTCCTCTGGTTATTCCTGATGATACGGGCTCTGTTACCAGCACTAAAACAAAAATCGGATAATAAACCTTTGCTCGTAATATTCGTATTTGCATCGGTTACCATTGCCCTGTTTTACGGTGCTGGCCTTCTTTATGGTAGGCAATCGCATCTGTCGGTGGCCGAGTACTGGCGCTGGTGGGTGGTTCACCTGTGGGTAGAGGGTTTCTTTGAGGTATTTGCCACTACGGTTATTGCCTTTATCCTAGTTAAACTGGAGCTGCTCAAGCCCCAACGGGCAACCGTGGCCGTGCTGTTTGCCGCCATCATCTTCCTGCTGGGAGGGATTATCGGCACATTCCACCACACCTACTTTGCCGGAGCCCCCATGTCCATCATTGCTCTGGGAGCATCCTTTAGCGCATTAGAGGTAGTACCCTTGGTGCTTATTGGTGCTGAGGCTTGGCACAACTACAAGCTGACCAAAACCTCGGAGTGGATTAAAAAGTATCGCTGGATCATCTACAGCTTTATCGCTGTGGCATTCTGGAATCTTGTAGGAGCAGGAATCTTTGGTTTCCTAATCAATCCTCCCATTTCGCTGTACTACATCCAAGGGCTTAACCTAACCCCCGTACACGGGCACACCGCCCTGTTTGGGGTGTACGGTATGCTGGCCATTGGCCTAATGCTGTTTGCACTACGCGGAATGACCATTCAAAAGGAATGGAAAGAGGGTATCCTAAAAGTATCCTTCTGGAGCTTCCAAATTGGGCTTGCGCTTATGGTGCTGCTCAGCCTGCTCCCTGTGGGTGTTAAGCAGGCTATTGCCTCCATTGACCACGGATTGTGGTTTGCCCGCTCGGCAGAGTTTATGCAAGAACCCATGATGATTACCCTCCGCTGGCTACGCGCCATTGGCGACACCATTTTTGCCGTGGGTAGCTTGGGCCTTATAATCTTTGTGGTTGGACTAAAAACCGGATGGTCCATTAAAAAATAGAACCCTAAGACCAAAAACCTATATATACCAAAACCTGTCGGACTTTAAGTGCCCGACAGGTTTTTTTATCAGCCCAAAATAAAGTTGAATGAGAAGACCAACCCGTTGGGTGCTTCCCTTGGTTTTTGTTTGTGCAGCTTGGGAATTACATAGCCTATGGCGCTACCCACCACAGCCCCCACAATAATATCGGTGGGAAAATGCTTACCCGCTGCATAGCGCAGATATCCACCCCCCGATGCTATGGCCAACGACGAACCCCACACCCATGGCCTTAGCGATGACTCGGGGTAATAATGATCAAAAAGGGTTGAGGTAAATACAGCGGAACCGAAGGCTAGGGAGGTGTGACCGGAAAAGAATGAGCGCTTAGCCGCCGGGGCCAACCTTATATCCTGCGGTACCTTCACATTATAAGCATAGGGTCGCAACCGACGGATGGTGGTTTTGGCAATACCCATAACGGCAAGATTAGCGAATAGGGTTTCGGCGTAAACCAATGAATAGGTAGAGGCCTCACTGCTCATATGCGGCGAAAGAAACAGCAGCGCGGGTGCGGTGATGGAAAAAATCAATCCCACATCCGAAATGGTGGCAAGCCTAGGTGACCAATTATTTACCGCACTCCTATCAAAACGATTAATGCCATCGGCATTAAGGCTATCCAATGATGAGGGGGTTAACATCTTGTCAGTAAAATGGAAGTATGCCGTGGCCAAGGTTAAACCTGTGGATGCGATTAAAAGGGTTTGTTCGGTTTGACGATTTAACCTAAGCTGCTCCTGCGCTGTTAGATTAGCACTAGAAATGATAAAGATAAGAATCAGCAACAGCGTATCCCTCAAATTTTTTTTAAGCATAAGATTGTTGTTTCGCATTAAACTTACCTCAACCGAGTGGCCACCACCACCGTTTTTTTGTAGCGTTTTAGTTGACCTTTCAGGTCAAAAACCTCAATAAAGACAACATAGACTCCCAGCGAAACCCTCCGCCCCTCATCGTTGGTACCATCCCACTGAATAGAACCCTCGGTTCCCAAAAGCAGATTGGCTGCCAACCGTTTTACCCTTCTGCCTCGGGAGTCGAATACCATAATATTGGCAATATACCCACTTTCGGGCAGTTGGTAGTTAATTAGCAAAATATCCTCAAACCCATAGCCGTCAGACAAAAAAGTGTTTGCTGGAAATCAAGAAATATTCCTCAATATCAATAGCTTCGATATATTACGAGCACAAGTCGCCCATTATGTTGTCAATTCGGGATATACGCATTACCAACCCAACCTGCAGGCTGCCCGGAGGTCAGGACCTGATCCATTTTATGTTTGAGCTCACTTTTTGTGCTGTATCTAAGATGTAGCACAATTGGCAGCATCAGAGCAGGCGTTTCGAAATAGTTAAAACTTGCTCAAAATTATGATGTTAAACCATAAGCCCAAAATAATTTAAGGCACGTACCTCAAATATATTTTTCACTAATTGATAGATAAGCGGTATTAGCATTATCTTTGCGCCTCAAAATTAAGCATAAAGATGCTGAAGCTTAGAAATATTGCCATAATTGCCCATGTTGATCATGGAAAAACAACGCTAGTTGACAAACTCATTACCCACGGACAGAAACTGAAGGATCAGGAGGCGAAGACAGAACTTATTCTTGATAACAACGATTTGGAGCGTGAACGGGGGATTACCATCCTTGCCAAAAACGTTGCTGTAAACTACAAGGACTATAAAATTAATATAATTGATACCCCGGGGCACTCTGATTTTGGCGGCGAGGTGGAGCGTGTGCTCAACATGGCCGATGGGGTGCTCCTAGTGGTAGATGCCTTTGAGGGCACCATGCCTCAGACCCGATATGTGCTTGAGAAAGCCCTTTCCATTGGGCTTAAACCCATTGTGGTGATAAATAAGGTAGATAAGCCCAATTGTCGCCCCGACGAGGTGCAGGAAGAGGTATTTGATTTGATGTTTAACCTCAATGCTAGCGAAGAGCAGCTGGCCTTTCCGACCCTTTATGGAAGCGCTAAGCAGGGGTGGATGTCGTTGGAGCATCAAACAGCAGCTTCAGACCTAACTGCACTACTCGATTGCATAATTAGCTATGTGCCTGAGCCAAAGAGATTACAGGGCACGCCGCAAATGCTTATCACCTCGCTAGACTACTCATCTTACGTGGGGCGTATTGCTATTGGAAAATTGCACCGAGGAAAGCTAACTATAGGCCAAAACGTATCGCTCTTGAAGCCCAGTGGGCAGATTATACGATCAAAGATTAAAGAACTACTCACCTTTGAAGGGATAGAGAAACGCAAGGTAGAAAAGGTTGAAGCAGGCGATTTATGTGCAATTGTGGGTATTGAGGGATTTGAAATTGGCGACACTGTGGCCGATTATGATAATCCCGAGGCTCTTCCCACCATTTCCGTAGATGAACCCACCATGAGCATGCTTTTTACCATTAACGATTCCCCTTTCTACGGTCGAGAAGGTAAATTCGTCACTTCCAGGCAATTGAAAGATCGCCTTGACAAGGAATTGGAAAAGAACCTTGCGCTACGGTTGGAAGAAACAAATAAGGCCGAGGCCTTTACCGTGTTCGGACGTGGGGTGCTTCACCTATCTATACTTATAGAGGAAATGCGCCGCGAAGGTTATGAAATGCAAGTGGGGCAGCCTCAGGTTATCATTAAAAT
>CAZKPD010000030.1:5950-10857 GCA_964554585.1 uncultured Rikenellaceae bacterium | reverse complement strand
CGAGCCCATTGAGATATTGGCCATAGATTTGCCGGAAGAGGTTTCGGGAAAATGTATTGAGCTGGTAACCCGACGCAAAGGTGTGCTACTCCAAATGGAACGTAAGGGGGATCGGCTGCGCCTAGAATTCGAAATCCCCTCAAGGGGTATTATAGGACTCCGGAACCAGCTGCTAACAGCCAGTGCAGGTGAAGCGATTATTTCCCATAGGGTCAAAGGGTTTGAACCCTATAGAGGCGTAATTGAGCTGCGCCAAAACGGCTCTCTCATTGCCATGGAGAGCGGTACTGCATATGCCTATGCATTGAATAAGTTGCAAGATCGCGGATCGTTTTTTATTGATGCCCATGAAGAGGTCTATACAGGGCAGGTTGTTGGAGAGAGCTCCCGATCCAACGATTTGGTGGTAAACGTTACCAAATCAAAGAAACTTACTAACATGAGGGCATCCGGGTCGGATGAAAAAGTCTATCTGGCTCCGCCCATTAAATTTAGCCTCGAAGAGGCGTTGGAATACATCCAAGCAGATGAGTACGTAGAGGTTACGCCAAAATCTATGCGCCTACGAAAAATTATATTGGATGAAAACCAGCGCAAGCGTGCACAAAAGTAGGGTGTTACAGCTGTTAAAGAATGTATTCCTATTCGTATTAACGCTTGCCTTTCTCATTCTTTTTTGTGAAACGATTGGCTGTTAATATACAAAATTACATGAACATGAACTTGAATTAGAGAACAGCTACAAAACGGTCACCTTAACCACCAAACCATTGCTATTTTTTCCGGGTTTTTTCATATGCAACTTGGGTATTACATACCCAATGGTACTACCCACCACAGCCCCCACTATAATATCGGTGGGGAAATGCTTACCCGATGCATAGCGCAGATAGCCAACCCCTGATGCAAGTGCCAACGACGAACCCCACACCCATGGTCTCCACGATGAGTCGGGATTATAATAATCAAAAAGCGTGGAGGTAAATACCGCCGAACTAAATGCCAAAGAGGTGTGTCCGGAAAAGAATGAGCGTTTAGCAGCCGGTGCCAACCTCAATTCTTGAGATACATCCATATTATAGGCATAGGGTCGCAACCTGCGGGTGGTGGTTTTGGCAATGCCCATGGCCGCAAGGGTAGCAAAAAGGGTTTCGGCATAAACCAGCGAATAGGCCGAAGCATCACTGTTCACATTCTGTGAAAATAGAAGTAGTGCCGGTGCGGTAATGGAAAAGATTATCCCCACATCCGAAATGGTGGCCAATCTGGGAGACCAATTATTTACTGCATTCCTATCAAAACGATTAATGCCATTGGGGTTTAGATTATCCAATGATGATGGGGTTAGCACCTTATCGGTAAGATGAAAATATGCCGTGGCCAGTGTTAAACCTGTGGATGCGATTAATAGGGTATGTTCGGTTTTACGATTTAACCTTAGCTGCTCCTGTGCTGTTAGATTTGCAATAGAAATGATAAAGATAAGAGACAGTAACAGAGTATTCCTCAAAATACTTTTTAGCATAAGATTGTTATTTCGCATTAAACTTACCTCAACCGAGTAGCCACCACCACCGTTTTTTTGTACCGCTTTAGTTGACCCTTCAGGTCAAAAGCCTCAATAAAGATTACGTAGGCTCCCAACGAAACCCTATTCCCCGTATCATTAGAGCCATCCCACTGTATGGAACCCTCGGTTCCCAAAAGCAGATTGGCTGCCAATCGTTTTACCCTTCTGCCTCGGGAGTCGAACACCATAATATTGGCAATATACCCACTTTCGGGCAGTTGGTAGTTGATAAGCAGAATATCCTCAAACCCATCGCCATCGGGTGAGAAGATCTCGTACGAAAGGGAGAACTCATCCTCCGCCTCAATGGCATCGGTATATTGGGAGTTACGCATAGTGGGGGTGGCAAACCCGGCCGTTTGAGCGGCCGACTGCCAGCTGGACGCCTCGTGGGTGGGCAGCTCCGGATTTATCCGCTCCAACGAAACGCCTTTTGGATCCGACAGTAGCTTATTGTGCATCCCCTTATCATACCGAAGTTCATCTATAATCCCGTTATCTCCCAAAAGCACTACATAGCCGTCATCGTTGGGATAGGAAGGTAACTTTTTAAGCCATACCATAGCCTGAGGATTCTCCACATGGTAAAAGAGGGCTACCAAACTTGGGTTTTCCGAAAGCACTGCATACTCGGACGGCATCAGCAACCAAGCGCTATCCGATGCAGCATACACCTCGTTCAATTCAAGGGTTTCCCTATTCCTGTTGGCAATTTTTAAATCTTTTAGATTAATGGGCTTATTGGAGCGGTTATAAATCTCTACAAAATCGACCCCACCTGCATAGGGGTTAAACAGCACCTCGTTGATGACCACATCACCGGGTTGTGGGGATTGAGGGATGGCCACTTTACGGCAGCCCTCTACTAAGGGGTTTCCCGAAAAATCGGTAATAGTTTCAGAAAAACACAAATCATAAATTTCTCCCATAACCAAAGGTTTGTTTAGGGTCAGCTCCACCCTTTGGTACTTGGGGCCGGCAGTAGTTAACCATTTGGGATGGCCTAGCCCGTCGGTTAAATCATACGCCTGTGGCATGGTAATGGAAAGGCTGTCCATCACCTCCGAGTAAACCACCGTAATATGCTCTGCATCTTGCACAACAATCTCCACCACCCTTGGCGAGGTCCTGTCAGGATTAGATGCCCTAACCGAGTTCTCCCTGCCGGGGGTTCCCCCCGACGGGTCGTTGCTGGCAATCCAGTTGGGCGCACCCTCCACCAGATTATCCGGGTCAATACGTTCTAGGGAGTAACCCCCTGCCTTCTTGCTATCATCCCTGTACCAGCTATCGGAGTACTCCACCCAGCTAATCAGGTTACCCTGGGCATCGTTTAACCCCAAAAACATACCACCAACTAATAGCGAAGGGAAAGAGGTAACGCTTATGGCATTGCCATAGGGGCTCAACGCCTCTTGCCCTGATGAGCCGGAAAGGATAGCATACCCGTAGGGTTCTATCTCCCCTTGGGTAAGGGTTCCCACCTTGCTTCCACCGGTCAACTTCCAACCCTCAAGATGCACGGTCTCAGAGGTTCTATTGTAAAGTTCCACATACTCCACATTGGGAAGCCCCGAAGTGCCGGATGGACGGGCCATAATCTCATTGATTACCAGATTCCCAAAATTACCCGCAGCACCCACGCCAATGGGTGCACTGTCGTTAACCATTTTTCCGGTGGTTACCGAGACCATTCCCTGGGCATAGAGTGTCAATGGCTCAAGGGGCAGCTCCTGAGTTCGAAGCGAGAATTGGGCGGGATTATCCCTATGCGGATAAACCTCAAGTACACTAAAGGTGTTGCCTCCCATATCCTTAATATGGTAGTTGGAGGGATTTAAGGCACCCTGCAATTCAATCTCCGAAGAAAACTTAACAGTTACAGCCGAAAGGTTAAGCAAGTTTGCACTTTGGATTACGGGGGGATAGCCCAAAGTAGAAACGTGCAGATTATCCACCCACAGCTCTCCTGCTCTTGTGGATGTATATTTAAACACAGGACCACAGGTTACGGGAATAGTAACTCCCAAATGCACAGCACTCCCCACCAAGCGGTCATAAGCATCTACACCCAATGATCTATGCCATAAAGCCCACTCGCCCTTTGGTGTTCGGGTAACCTTAACCTCCACCGTTTCGGCCTCATCCCAATCAAAAGATGAGGTGATAAGCGGTTTTGCCCCTGTGGTTTTATCCACATGCCAAAGGGTAAGCAAATCGGTAGTACCCGAAAGGTTTACGCCCACGGCATACCCAGTGTATTCTCCCATTGTGATGGATTCACTATCGGAAACCAAAACAAACCAAAAGGCATTATCGCCCGTGGGATCCCAATTGCCATTGCGCATGGTAAATGACCACTGCATAGGACCCTCATTCAGATTTTCAACACCCAACGGGATGGGTAAACTGCTTTGCCCCGCCACACCCGATAAGGCATGTTTTAAGGAGCTGTTACCCTCAATGGGCGAAACGGTAGAAACCGCCCAATGGGTTGATGGTGGAAAGGATTGGGGGTAGCCGGTCTCAAAATCCTCTTTTAAAATGTACTCCAAAGGATTGCCACTCCAAATGGTTTGCGATAGCACCGCTTCATACCCAAAAGGTGACAGGCTCATAAACAGGTATTGCCCCTCGTGGGTCAGCACAATATCATCCCACACGGCAACCCCATCACTAAAAGCCAAAGTGGATGTACCGCCAGTAAAACCGAGAGGTCCACTAGCTAATTTCAGTTCAACTTGCCCTATTGCATCCCTATCCACATTCAAAAACTCATCCACTGCAGCAACCGCCAAGGTTACCGCTTGATCAAGAGTGGCAATAAAGGGTTGCTGCACAAAGGCCACACTGGTTACCTCCACATTTACCGTAAACACAGGGCCTATCACTCCGGTATTAAAAACGGTGGCAAATGCCGACCCCAAGGTAGAGGTCTGCCAGCCATGCGAAGCTGCAGGAATATGTATGCATAGGGTTGAGCCGTGGTGTTGACCTCCTTTTTTAAGGTAAGCCTTTAGGCTAAATTCATACATTTCACCATCAGCCACTACTACATCGCCCGTTAGGAAGTTTAGGGTTAGGCTCTGCCCATCCATTGAAACAGATTCCACGGGAAGTTCAACATCATTATGCCAAAGCGAAACGCCTCCTATCATCTCATTCAATGGGCGATTGGTGGGTAGCCCAAATGACTTAAAAACCATTCGGGTAATATAAGTAGGCAGCCCATCGGTGGTACCCAAATCGGCCACTCCAAACCGGAGCACCTCCACAGCCTGTGGCGATGAAACGGCCAGCGCGCTCAACGTACCGTCTGCCGGTTGGGTTACCGGTT
>CAZKPD010000030.1:0-5940 GCA_964554585.1 uncultured Rikenellaceae bacterium | reverse complement strand
ATGTGGCATCGGAACAGTAGATTAGGGGCGAAATTACATCATCCAGCATGGGTGAGGAGGCAAGCAGGGTAAAGGGTTCGGCTGTATCATAGGACAATCCTACCCATTGGTATTTCCCTCCTGCTAAAACACCCTCCACAGCAGGGATAGTGAGCGTACCGCTACCGCTATTTTTTGAGAGAACAACCGTTCCCATCGCATCCGTATCCACATTACCATTGGCATCCACCGCTGAAACCTCCACGCTAAACTCCTCATTTAACCCCACCCTGCTAGGAACCGAAGTGAACTTTAATCCCACCGCCTCAACATCCACAGTAAACGTATTGGAGCTAACTACCTCGGCAAAAGTAGGTGCAAAACCTGATCCATTGGCATAGGCCAAAAAGCCATGGTCGGCACTATCCACCATAAATCGCAGCTGTGCACCATTCGTAAGCCCACTACTCTTGAGATAAATTGCACCGGACACCTCAACCCATTGACCATCGGGAATGGTTATAGCTCCCATGGGTACGGGAATGGCAATGGAAGCCGCGAGGATTTGCGGATTGCCCACGGAGGCAATCTGCCCGTTTACCCTAATTACAATCCCTGAAATATGGGTACTAAAGGATGCCATGCCCGATGGACGTTTAACGACCATCTGTTGCACATAAGTGGGTAGTCCGTCACTCAACCCGGCATCAGAAATAGTAAACTTCAACACCTCTATTGCCTGTCCGGGTTGTGTTAGGGTTGATGAAATAGAACCACCCAAAGGCTGTGAAGTTGGAGGGAGCACAACAGTAGTGGGGTCGTTCATCACAGCGATTAGATCGCCCTGGGCGGGTTCAAGCCCTGTGCCAAAAGCCTTTAGCGAAAAGCTGTCGCTACCGTTATAGGTTATCCCATTCCACTGCACAATGCCGTTCACGGCAGGGCTTTCCAATGCCGATTGGGGTAAGAGCATACCCGCTCCATGCGCAATGGCCAATGTTATCCCCGACTGATTGTGTGACGTGGCAATATTGCCATACAAATCGGTAACCTTAGCCTCTACATCAAAGGGCTCGTTTAGGGAAAGCGAGTGAGGGTACTGCATAAAATGGAGATGAGTACCCAACACCTCAATGGTAAACGGATTGGAAAGAACCTGCGCAGGAAATTCCTGCGCAAAGCCCGACCCCACATGGTGAGCTGTCCAGCCATGGTTTTGAGTGCTCACAGCCAGCTGAATGATAGATTGATTAACAACACCCTCTGCGGTTAAGTATAACAACAATGTGAACTCCCCTGAGGATCCATCTGCAACGACCAGTGATTGGGGTTCTAACTCCACATCAATGGTGCTGGATGAGATGGACAGGCTTTCAATGGGAATAGTACCACTCGCTCCTTTCAGAGCTATACCCCCAACGGTTTCAGACAGATTGGCTGCCATAGGCGAAGCAACAGAGCTGAACCTCATACGGGTTACATGGGTGGGCAAACCGTCGGATGTACCCTGATCGGTAATTTTAAACCGCAACACCTCAACTGCTTGTTGCGGAGTAACCGCAAGGGAGCTGATCATCCCTCCGGCAATATGCGCTTCGGGTGCAGAAACTATGGCATCATGGTTATTGATATTTTGAGGGGTATAGGCAAAGCTGATATCGTCTACCGTAAGCAAACCTGCTGCTGATGTGGTGTATAAAAAGTAGATGCCAAAATGATTCCCTACGGGATGGGTTAAATCAACCGATGAACCCTCATTTTGCAAACTATTATAATCGCCATCAACTGCAACCTTAAGAGTAAAGGTTCCATCAGTCCTACGCTCCACCTCCACTGCCCCGGCAGTGGTCCGTCCAATCTGCATTTCCCAATTTACCCCCGAGGTGATGATTGGAGCATAGCTGCCATTATCAACCCTGTATAGTTTCAATATATCATCGCTACCAGTAAGGTTAACCCCCACGGCATACCCATTGGGATTTTCCGCAGCAATCATCCCCTGCGCATCCTTATCACAGCTGATAAAGACCGCCCAATGGTTGGTGGCAGCAGGATTCCATCCATGCCTCAGCTTAAATCGCCAGGTAATATCTCCCTGATCCTCATCCCACAAAGGTAGTTCCACAGAAATCCTGTCGGTGCCCGCACCACTGGTGAGCGCATGTTTTAGCGATTGCGTACCGCCAATTGGGCTAGTCGTGGTTAGTGCCCACCTATCCGCTGGATACTGTGCCCAAAGGCTTAAATCACTATCCTCGAAATTATAATTGATGGTTTGTGTCGTCAGAAAAGCTGGCAACAGCAGGGCGAAAAAAATGGACAAATAAGTTTTCATGGCAAAAAAGTTTGTTGAAAACACTACTTTTACAAAGTAATAAAAAAATGCACTACCATGCGAATTGCCGTTGTGGGTTGTACAGGTTTAGTGGGCACCCAAATATTAAAAGTATTAGAAGAATTTAACCTTCCCATCAGCCAACTTATTCCGGTAGCCTCGGAGAAATCGGTTGGAAAAACAGTCCAATTTAAAGAAAAAGATTATACGGTCGTGGGCTTGCAGCAGGCAATTGGGATGCATCCTCAAATTGCCATTTTTTCTGCCGGGGGAACCATTTCGAAACAGTGGGCACCCCAATTTGCACAGGCAGGTTGTGTGGTGGTAGATAACTCCAGCGCATGGCGCATGGACAAGAATATTAAGCTGATTGTTCCCGAAGTTAACGGCCAGCTACTTACGAAAGAGGATAAGATAATTGCCAACCCCAACTGCTCTACCATACAGCTGGTGGTTGCATTGGCTCCACTGCACAAAGCATTTAATATTAAAAGGCTGGTGATTTCTACCTACCAATCGGTTACCGGAACGGGAGCAAAAGCGGTACAGCAGCTGGAGAATGAGCGCAAGGAAATTAAAGGGGAGATGGTTTACCCTCACCGCATTGACCTGAACTGCCTGCCCCACGGAGGAGTTTTTGATGAGGATGGGTACACTACGGAGGAAACCAAGTTGGTACACGAAACCCGAAAAATTTTGAGCGCACCCCATATTAATACCACCGCCACGGTGGTAAGAGTCCCCGTTTTGGGCGGTCACTCCGAAGCGGTTAACATTGAGTTTGAGAATGATTTTGAGCTGTCGCAGGTGAAAACGATTTTACACAACGCCCCGGGTGTTGTGGTTCAAGATGACCCCGATAAAAATATTTACCCCATGCCCCTCAGCTCAAGAGGCAAGAATGAGGTTTTTGTGGGCCGTATCCGTCGAGACCTTTCGCAACCCAAAAGCCTAAACCTATGGATTGTGGCCGACAACCTACGCAAAGGAGCTGCCACCAATGCGGTACAAATAGTAGAGTATCTCTATAAAAACGTACGCTAAACTCCGAAGCAGATACTCTAATACAAAAAGTTATCCTTAGGATATCGGGCCTTATGGATATCGGCCAGCATATTGTACAGCTCCTGCCTAAACTCGTCCAGATTGGTTCTCTCCTTGGCGGATAAGAAGATACAGGGCGAATTGCTTTTGGCCATCCAGGTTCGCTTAAGGTCTTCGAGGCTAAAATTCTCTTTGGTGGCGGGCAATGCGTCATACTCACCCTGCTCAACCCAGCTGTAGGCATCAATCTTATTGAACACCAACAGCATTGGTTTATTCTCCACCCCAATCTCCCGTAGGGTTTGGTTCACAACAGCAAGCTGTTCCTCAAACGCCGCATGCGAGATATCCACCACATGAATGATAACATCGGCTTCGCGCACCTCATCAAGGGTCGATTTAAACGACTCCACCAACTGATGCGGCAGCTTTCGGATAAACCCCACCGTGTCGGATAGCAGGAAGGGAAGATTATCAATTACCACCTTCCGAACCGTGGTATCCAGCGTGGCAAATAGCTTATCCTCAGCAAACACATCCGATTTGCTCAACAAGTTCATTATGGTTGATTTACCCACATTGGTGTAGCCCACCAAAGAGGCTCTAACCAGAGCTCCTCTACTCTTCCGTTGGGTAAACATCTGCCGGTCAATATCCTCCAAATCTTTTTTAAGCTTGGATATCCGCTCACGAATAATCCTACGGTCCGTCTCTATCTCCCTTTCGCCGGGCCCTCTCATACCCACCCCCCCACGCTGTCGGTCAAGGTGTGTCCACATTCGGGTAAGCCGTGGAAGTAAATACTGATATTGCGCCAGCTCTACCTGGGTTTTGGCGTGGGCCGTTTTTGCCCTTTGGGCAAATATATCGAGGATAAGGTTGGTACGGTCAATGATTCTTCGCTCAAATTCACGTTCCAAATTCCTTAGCTGTGAGGGCGATAGCTCATCGTCAAAGATAACCAGCCCCACATTGTGCTCATCCAGATATGCCTTTATCTCAGCCACTTTACCCGAACCAATAAAGAATTGCGAATCGGGTATGGGCAGTTTTTGAACAAAGTTTCTCAACACTTTGACTCCGGCGGTCTCGGCCAGAAATGCCAACTCATCCAAATGCTCAGTAGTCAACTCCTCATGTTGGCTTTTTATATGTACACCCACCAGCACTGCTGATTCCAGCTCATTAACGGTTTCTTGGTGTTCAATCATTAGGCAATAAACATTAAAAAATATTAGGTAAAAAAAACCCTGATCGCGATCAGGGTTTTAACATATCATACATTAAACCTGTCGGTTTTTATTGCAGTACAAAGTTGATAGGGAACGTAAACGAAACCCTTACCGGTTTTCCCCGTTGTGTACCGGGCTTCCATTTGGGGCTAGACTGAACCACCCTAACGGCTTCTCTATCCAGAGCGGGGTCAACCCCACGCATAACTCTTACATTGGACAGACGACCATCGCCCTCTACCACAAATGCAACCCAAACTCTACCATGGATACCGTTTTCTGAGGCAATCTCAGGATATCTTAGGTTACTGGCAATGTACTCGCGGAATTTATCGCTATCGCCTCCGGCAAATCCGGGCATATCCTCCACGATCACGAAAATCTCTTCCTCTTCGAACTCCTCCTCATCATCACCGGTAAAGTCAATAATATTTACCACAAGATGCTCATCAAACTCCATATCAAACAGGTCAACATCATCATCAATATCCACATCATCCTGAACAATATTGATAATATCGATAATTTGAACGGGCTGTGCAGGTGGTGGTGGTGGTTTTAGCTCCTCAGCTTTTGTGATGGGGATTAGCTCCTCTTCCATTTCAACTTCCTGCAACGAAATGAGTTCTGTTTTAACTCCCCCTGCAGTTTGCCACTCAAAAGCCGCTAGCGCAATACCTATGGCTATAACCAATCCAATCTCCGTAAAGATTAGCTTCCAATTCTCTAGGTCTGCTTTTGGATTCTTTTTTAGTTCCATAATTATCAGTTATTTTGGGACTGTAAAGTTACAACTATTATTATACAGATTCAATTATTCTGCATATTTATAACGGCAAAGCAATAAAAAAAATTGCTTATATTCAAATATTATTAAAGCCAACAGCCGCTTTGTAGATTTAAAAAATATATATACTTTTGCCCTCGCTCCTATATCAAGCACTTTATTGCTTAGTAACGGCAGCAAATTGTTAGTTCTTTATCATTTGGGGATATAGCTCAGTTGGCTAGAGCGCTTGACTGGCAGTCAAGAGGTCAGGGGTTCGACTCCCCTTATCTCCACCATTTTTTTGCGGGAGTAGCTCAGTGGTAGAGCATTAGCTTCCCAAGCTAAGGGTCGTGGGTTCGATCCCCATTTCCCGCTCCATGAAATCAACTCTTATACGGGTTGGTTTTTTTTTGCACATTCATTACACCTATCTATTCCCATTACCCAATACAGCTACACTACCATTCCAAAAGCCCATTAAGCGAGTAAAAGCATTGCGCTAAATGTATTACCTTTGTGGCGGAGTTCAGAACAAAGAAACTTGAAAGATGAAAAATAGCGATAGATGTTCCTTTTGTGGT
>CAZKPD010000029.1:0-21906 GCA_964554585.1 uncultured Rikenellaceae bacterium | reverse complement strand
ATCCCGGTGGCAATCAGGGCAGCCTCAATCAGTAGAGTTCCCGAACCACACATGGGGTCAATAAAAGGGGTAGTGCCGTCCCATCCCGACAGTAAAATAAGTCCGGCCGCCAAAACCTCATTAAGGTTAGCCGTGCTCTGATAGAGCCTATATCCTCTTTTATGTAAGGATTCGCCTGATGAGTCGAGCAGTAATGTACACTCTTGCTCCGCAATGTAGATGTGCACTCGAATATGCGGATTTTGTGGATCAACAAAGGGTCTTTTCCCAAAACGATCCCTAAAATGATCGGCAATGGCATCCTTAATCTTTAGCGCAACAAAATGCGAATGGGTAAATACGCTGGAATTTACAGTGGCATCCACAACAAATTTTTGCGACAGATCCATGTAGGCTGCCCAATCAAATTTTCTGGCTATTCCATAGAGTTCCTCTTCATTTCGGGCTGTGAACGAGTAAAGGGGCATAAGGATACGTGTGGCCGTTCTGCTATGAAAATTAGCTCTGTAGAGCGTCTCCTTAGTTCCCCAAAAGCTTACGCCCCTACGCTGTGGTTCCACTTGCTTGGCGCCAATCATTTTTAGTTCGTCAGCCAAAACGGTCTCTAGCCCATGAAATGTTTTGGCTAAAAATTGTTTCTCCTGTTCCATTTTACTCTCTATCGTTTTTTTGCTTTGGTAATAAGGGGCTTGCCATCTTGCCTATTCTTCGAAAAAGCATCAAGGATGTTTTCGGCATCGGCAAAGGGTACGCTCACAAATGAGAAGTCGTCGTAAACTCCAATATCATCAATCTTGCTGTCGGGTATGTTAACCTTAGCGCGGATAAAGGATGAGATTTTTTTGGGGTTCATGTCATCCTTTTTACCCAATGCAATGAAAAGGCGAGTGGTACCCGATCGGTCCACATTGAAGCCGCGAATCTCCGGATAGGATTTTTCTTCAAGTTGATTCTTAAAGGCCATACGTAGCAGCGCTGCAAGTGCAACCTCAGGGCTATTCACCTCAAGAATGCCCTCGGCCATACCCAGATAGTCATTGTAGGAGTCGCTTTCAATAATGCTCTGGAGCTCCTCTTTAATGCGCATTTTCTTGGTCTCAATCACATCTTGTGCATTGGGGAGCAGCTCTTTGCGAATGGTCGATTTGATGGCTTTTTGAAAGTAAAGGAACTTGCGATACTCGTCAGGGGTGATGAATGTGATGGCAGTTCCTTCTTTACCGGCTCTGCCGGTTCGTCCTATACGGTGAATGTATGAATCGGGGTCCTGGGGGAGGCTGTAGTTGATTACGTGGGTCAAATCTGAGATGTCAATTCCGCGGGCAGCCACATCGGTTGCCACCAAAATGTTGATATGCTTATTGCGAAAACGGGTGAGGGTTTTTTCGCGTTGGGCTTGCGAAATTTCTCCATGAAGGCCTTCGCTGGAGTATCCGCGCTCAATTAAGCGTGACGAAAGCTCATCCACATCCACTCGGGTGCGGCAGAATACGAGACCGTAAAATTCGGGTTCAATATCAATAATTCGGGTTAGCGCGTCGAACTTATCGGCACGTTTCACCTCAAAGTAAATTTGATCGGCAAGGTGGGTTGCGCGCTGTTGGCTTTCAACGGTTAGCTGACGGGGGGTGTTCATAAATTTTCCGGCCAGCTTAACAATCCTGTCGGGCATGGTTGCCGAGAAGAGCAGCGTGCGTTTGGTCTTTGGAGTATGCTCCAAAATGGCTTCAATATCCTCAATAAAGCCCATGTTTAGCATCTCATCGGCCTCATCTAAAACAGCCCATTCGATGGAATCCAGCATCAGGTCTTTCCTTCTGATCAGGTCGAGAATACGGCCGGGAGTCCCAACAACTACTTGGGCTCCTCTTCTTAATCGGCGTTGCTGCTCCGAAATGGATTGACCACCGTAAAGGGTGATTAGCGTGATGTTTCGATTCCCTTTAAACGAGTTGATCTCATCAGTTACCTGTAGAGCTAATTCGCGAGTGGGTACCAGAATAAGTGCACTTACAGTGGTTGCTTCACTTTTGGCAAGATGCTCAATAATTGGCAGTCCAAATGCAGCAGTTTTTCCTGTACCGGTTTGCGCCTGACCAATAATGTCGCAGGTTTCGTTTAAAATAACAGGTAATGCTAATTTTTGAATGGGAGAGGGCACCTCAAAGCCTTTTTCCGAAATGGCTTGAAGGGTTTCTTGGCTAAGGCCAAATTGTAAAAATTCTGAATTATTACTCATGTATTGGTTTGTTGTATGCGAACAATGTTAACCTACTCGGCATTTTCTGCTTTGAGAGTTACGCTCTTCTCCCTATCTCCTTTCGCATTCCATGGTTTGACAACCGGACTATGATTTTAAAGGAGGTCGCCCCCAATGGGTTAATAGCGAATAAGAGTGGTGACTCTGTTTTGATACGGTTAGTTGTATACTAAATGCTTATAGCTATCCCAGCTTTTTATTACTTCAATGGCTTTTTGAAAGGCAGCGTTGTTCTGATTGATTATTTGAAAATAGTGACTTGTGGTAAATAGATGTTGCGCTATGAGCACTTTTAGCTGGAACTGGATCTGCTCCTGAGAGGTAGTGAACCCCTCCGAATCATATTCCAATCCTTCTTTCTGGGCAAAGGTAATCAATTCGTCAATAATTGCTTGATCAATAGCAAACTTCTTGCTAAACCTTTCAAATGAGTCGGAGTACTGTTGAAGCCGAGTCCTGTTCTCGTCAATGTAGGTGTGCGTAAACTGGTTAAGAATTCCTTTGCGTACCAGCTGGCCGTAGTATTCGGAGTAAAACGAGGTGTCGACCGGAATAAAGATATCGGGCATTATCCCTCCACCACCATACACTACCTTGCCCTTGTTGAGGGTATAATACTTGAGCGAATCTGGAATTAGAATGCTGTCGGCATGAAAAAGTTCTCCATTTTCGAATCGGTCATTGAGCTCGTTGTAGTAGTTTTTTGGCTCTTTCACGTTGTAGGGCTTTTGAATCACCCTTCCGGTGGGGGTGTGATAGCGTGCTACGGTCAGCCTTATCATGGATCCATCGGGTAGGGGGAGCTGGCTTTGTACCAAACCTTTGCCAAATGATCGACGCCCAATGATAATACCCCTATCCCAATCTTGAACAGCACCCGCAACAATCTCACTGGCAGAGGCTGAGCCTTCATCCACAAGGATAACAACCCTTCCTTTCTTAAACTCACCTTTTCGGCTGGCCACAAAATCGGTTTTTGGTGTATTGCGTCCTTCGGTGTAGACCACCAGCTGTTTATCATCCAAAAAATGATCGGCCAAAGCAACCGCAGCGTTTAGGTATCCGCCTCCATTACCCCTGAGGTCGAGAATGAGGTGTATCATTTTCTCTTTTTTTAACGAAGCTAAAGCATCTAAAAATTCCGTTTCGGTGGTTAAAGCAAATCGGTTCAACTTAATATATCCGATATTCTTATCAACCATATAGGAGGCATCGAGGCTGTGAATGGGGATTTTATCCCTGATGATTGTGAACTCCAGCAGGCCTGTGGTATTTTTTCGGAGTATCTGTACGGTAACCTGAGTTCCCTTATTTCCTCTCAACTTTTTTTGAACCTGAGAATTGGTAAGGCCTATGCCTGCAATGTTATCGCCGTCTACTTCAATAATCCTATCTCCGGCCATAATACCCACCTTTTGCGAGGGTCCTCCAGGAATTGGGTTTACTACCAAAAGCGTGTCTTGTAAGATGTTAAACTCAATGCCAATGCCCTCGAAGTTTCCTTCGAGGGGTTCGTTCATGGCTCTTACATCGTCTTTGCTGATGTAAACTGAATGTGGATCAAGTTTTTTAAGCGTTTCAACAATGGCGTCTTCTACAATTTTATCGGAGTTGACGGTATCCACATACTCTGATGAGACGTACTGTAAAAACCGAAGAATCTTATAGATGCTGATGTTAGAGTCAGTCTGTCCAAAAGAGGATAGAATGGTTACGCTTACGAATAGAATTGCTGTAACGGCTTTATAGAAACTTGTTTTAATCATGAGATTGCATTTTATGCTAGTAAGTACAGGGGCTAAACATGCAGTGCTTCAAAATGTTTTATTCCCATTCGATGGTTGCTGGAGGTTTAGAACTAATGTCGTAAACTACTCTGTTTATCCCCTTAACACGGTTTATGATGTCGTTCGAAACTTTTGACATAAACTCGTAGGGTAGCGGGTACCAATCGGCAGTCATACCATCGGTTGAAGTAACGGCTCTGAGGGCAACAACAAGTTCGTAAGTGCGTTCATCACCCATAACACCAACTGTTTGCACAGGAAGAAGTATGGCTCCGGCTTGCCAAATTTTATTATAAAGGTCGTTCTGTTTTAGTCCGTTAATATAAATACTATCGGCTTCTTGTAACAGCTTAACCTTTTCTTCGGTTACCTCACCAAGAATTCTAATTCCAAGCCCTGGACCAGGGAAAGGATGACGACCAAGAATGTTAATTGGCAGCCTAAGCTCGTTGCCAACTCGCCTTACCTCATCTTTAAAAAGAAGTCGAAGGGGTTCAATCACTTTGAGATTCATTTTTTCGGGTAAGCCCCCCACATTATGGTGCGATTTAATAGTTGCCGAAGGGCCATTTACCGAAACCGATTCGATAACATCGGGGTATATGGTTCCTTGTGCAAGCCATTTAACATCCTGAATTTTATGAGCTTCTTCATCAAAAACCTCAATAAAATTTTTGCCAATGCTTTTACGTTTTTTCTCAGGGTCGGTTATTCCTTTAAGGTCTGAGTAAAACTTTTGTTTTGCATCTACACCAATTACGTTTAAGCCTAACGACTTGTATGAGGTTAGCACCTCTTCAAATTCGTTTTTACGTAGTAATCCATTATCAACAAAAATACATGTTAGGTTTTTGCCAATTGCTCTATGAAGTAAAAGGGCTGCAACGGAGCTGTCAACACCACCCGATAAGCCAAGTACAACCTTGTCATTACCAAGTATGCTTTTCAGCATATCAATTGTTTCGTTTACAAATGATGCTGGTGTCCAGTCTTGCTTGCACGCACAAATATCAACAACAAAATTGCGAAGCATCGATAAACCTTCGGTTGTATGGTAAACCTCAGGGTGAAATTGAATACCAAAGGTGTTCTCATTCTCAACTTCGAATGCGCCTACCTGAACGTCCTCAGTTCCTGCAATAATTTTAAAGTTGGATGGGATGTTCATTATGGTATCACCATGTGACATCCAAACTTGAGTCTTTTGTGTTATCCCTTTAAATAGCATTGAACTTACGTCGTTAACACTTAGCATTGCTCGACCATACTCCCTTATTTTCGATGGCATAACCTTACCGCCATGGGTTTGGGCAAGGAGTTGGGCACCAAAGCATACTCCAAGTAGCGGAAGTTTTCCTTTTATTGCCGTTAAATCAGGCTTTGGTGCTTCAGGATCGTGAACTGAGAATGGACTTCCTGAAAGGATAACCCCTTTTACTGTCTCATCAATTGCAGGGTAGTGGTTGTATGGGTGAATTTCGCAGTAAACATTTAGCTCTCTAATTCTTCTGGCAATTAGTTGCGTATACTGCGAACCAAAGTCGAGGATTAAGATTTTACTATGCATGGGAGTCTTGGATAATTGTTGCGCAAAGTTAAAAAAAATGGCTGAGGGATTGGCAGCCTAGGCCGATTTATAGGGGAAAAACTTCACCCTCATTGGCAGCAAAGGTTTCAGGGAAAATTTCCTTTGCTTCGTTTAGTAAAGGGGTAATCTCTTTGTAACGTGAGGAGAAATGTCCAATAACTAATTTTTTTGCGTTGGCTAACCTTGCTATTTTTGCCGCCTGATGTGCTGTTGAGTGTCCTGTTGTTTTGGCCATTTGTTCGAGGCTTTGGTCGAATGTAGCCTCGTGGTAAAGTAAATCCACATCCGCTACATAGACAGATAATGCCTCAAAATATTTTGTATCGCTACAGTAGGCGTAGGAGCGAGGTTGGTTTGCAGTGTAGGTGAGTTCAGCATTAGGAATGATTGAACCTTCAGGACTTTGGTAATCATTGCCATTCTTAATGCTCACAATATCTGCCAGCGTTAACCCGTACTGCTCAATGGTCTCTTTCTTAATATTAGGAGGTTTGGGTTTCTCTTTAAACAGGAAACCGTTACTTGCTATTCTATGCTTTAAAGGAAAGGACTCAACGGTGATTTTGTCATCCTCATAGATGAGCTCATGATTTCTAGGATTAAGTGCAATAAAGTTTAACGGGAATAAAAGATCGTTAACAAAGAATTGGATAAACTGGTCAAGTATGGCTTTCAGCGATTCGTGGGCGTAGATTGTGAGAGGTTGTTTTCGGCCTAAAAGGTTAAGGGTAGAAATAAGGCCAAATAGGCCTAGGGAGTGATCACCATGTACATGTGAAATAAAAATGGAATTGATACGCGAAAGCCTGAACTTATACTTACGAAGCTGCATTTGGGTTCCCTCTCCGCAGTCAATTAAAAACAACCGCTCATGCGCATTGAGCACATGAGCGGAAGGGTATCGTTTTGAAGTGGGTAAGGCGCTACTGCTACCTAGTATGGTTACAGCAAAAGTCACTACCTTATTCTTTCTTTTCGATTTTACTAATTATATCGGCCGCTTCGCCGCGCGAATAGGCAATATTTAGTACGGTGTCCAGCTGCGAAATGGTAATTAAGCGTTCCACAGATTCGGATAATCCGGTGAGTACAAAAGTTCCATTCGCATTTTTGCACAACCTGTTAGCAACAAGAATTGCACTAAGCCCAGAAGAATCGCAGTAGCGGCATTCGGAAAGGTCAAGAACAATGTTCTTTTCCCCATTTCCGGATACCAGAACCAATTCAGATTTTAAACCGGGGGCAAGAGTGGTATCCAACTTCTCCTCTAATACTTCGATTAGAGTGTAGTTATCAAGCTTACTAATTTTAAACTCCATTGCTAAAAGGTTTTAGTTGTCAATTAATAATTTACTCTTCTTTGGTTTCTTCTGAACTTTCAGTCTTTGCAGGTTTGGCCGGAGCTTTCTTTTCAGCCTTTTTCTTTGGCTCTTTTTGGCTCTTTTCCAATTCTGTTTTTAAAGCTGCCAGTTCAGATATGTCCCCTAAGGTAGTCTTTTCTAGATTATCTTTCAACTTTTTCACAGCTTTTTGTGTAGTATCAACTTTGGCTTTGGTTTCAGCTGTCTCTACCTCTTTCTTTCCGTCTTCGTGTATCCTGCTGTGAGACAAGATAATACGCTTAGATGACTTGTTGAATTCAATAACTTTAAATTCCATTTTATCGTCAATCTTAGCGGCACTTCCATCTTCCTTGGTTAGGTGTTTTGGGGTAACAAACCCTTCAACTCCGTATGGCAAGGCAACTACGGCACCTTTATCAAAGATATCGATAATGGTTCCTTCGTGGATAGAATCTACAGTAAATATGGTTTCAAACACATCCCATGGATTCTCCTCAAGCTGCTTGTGTCCAAGGCTTAGACGACGATTTTCTTTGTCGATATCAAGAACAACAACCTCAATGTCTGCTCCAACTGAAGTGAATTCGGCAGGATGCTTAATCTTTTTAGTCCAGCTTAAATCGGAGATGTGGATAAGTCCATCAACACCTTCCTCAATTTCTACAAACACACCAAATGTGGTGAAGTTGCGAACTTTAGCTTGGTGCCTTGAGTTAACCGGATATTTTTCTTCAATCTTCTCCCATGGATCAGCTTTGAGCTGTTTCATGCCCAGTGACATTTTGCGCTCTTCGCGGTCAAGGGTAAGAATTTGTGCATCAACCATATCGCCCACTTTCAGGAATTCCTGAGCGCTGCGTAGATGCTGGCTCCATGACATTTCTGAAACGTGAATTAGTCCTTCAACGCCGGGGGCAATCTCTACAAATGCACCATAATCGGCCATTACCACAACCTTACCTTTTACTACATCACCCACTTTTAGGTTCTCGTCTAGCGAATCCCATGGATGTTTAGTTAGCTGTTTAAGGCCAAGGGCGATCCGTTTTTTAGCATCGTCAAAGTCAAGGATAACTACGTTGATCTTTTGGTCAAGCTCAACAATTTCTTCGGGGTGTGATACTCTGCCCCAGGATAGGTCTGTGATATGGATTAGGCCATCTACGCCACCCAGGTCGATGAACACACCGTAGCTGGTAATGTTCTTAACGGTACCCTCAAGCACTTGACCTTTCTCAAGCTTGGCAATAATCTCTTTCTTTTGTTGTTCCAGTTCAGCCTCAATAAGTGCTTTGTGCGAAACAACAACGTTTCTGTACTCTTGGTTGATTTTAACAACCTTAAATTCCATGGTTTTACCCACGTAAATATCGTAGTCGCGAATTGGCTTAACGTCAATTTGAGAGCCGGGAAGGAAGGATTCGATACCAAATACATCCACAATCATACCACCCTTAGTGCGGCACTTGATGTACCCTTTAATGATCTCATCGTTCTCAAGGGCCTGATTAACCCTATCCCACGAACGCAGTGAGCGTGCTTTTTTGTGCGATAGTAGAAGCTGTCCGCGTTTGTCCTCTTGGCTTTCAACATATACCTCAACCGTATCGCCAACCTGTAGCTCAGGATTGTAGCGAAACTCGTTAAGGCTCACAACTCCTTCGGATTTGTAACCAATGTTGATAACAACCTCGCGCTTGCTCATGGCTATCACGGTTCCATCCATTACTTCACCTTCTCCAATAGAGGATAGGGTCTCATCGTACATGGCTTCTAGTGCAGCCTCACGCTTTTCGGCATAAATACCTTCTTCGCCATACGAATCCCAATCGAAATCCGCAAGTCCTTTTGAAGGATCAGCGCTTTTAGCGGGTTGGGTTTTCTTTGCTTGGGGCTCAACGGCCTCTTCGGTAGTGATTACTTTTTCTTGCTCTAAGGCTTCATTGGAAGCCATTTCTTCTTGATTTGTCATTTAATCTTGTAAGAATTAGTAAGTTAGACAATATTGATAGAAAAATCGCCTGCAAAAATACATAACTTTATCATTTAAAGGAAGAAATAATTCAATCTTTCCATAAAAAACCGCAAAAGGATACTTTTTTAGTGTTGAAATAATCCTTTTCATTTTATAAGCGCACCCGAGCATTGATAGTTTACTTGGCAGAGAGTATGTAAATTGAGGAATAGTTGGGCAAACTCTTTTGTTTATACGCTCCAAAGAATATCTTTGAGGTTTATTTCGTTAGATTACAAAAATAGTTGAACTTTCTGTCTTAAAAGGAATACCATCCATGAAACTATCAATAGTAGGTACCGGTTATGTGGGGCTGGTTACAGGAGCTGCTTTTGCCGAAGCGGGTCTTGATGTGGTGTGTAGTGATACAAATGAAGAGAAGATTACCAATCTAAAAAAAGGCATTATTCCAATCTACGAACCAGGGTTAGACACATTGGTTACTACCAACCTTGAGAATGGAAAGCTCGTGTTTACTACAAGTCTAGCCGATGCCATTAGCGATGTTAACATTGTGTTTATTGCGGTAGGCACTCCTTCCGGAGAAGACGGAAGTGCCGATTTGAGCCATGTGCTCAGTGTGGCTTCTGAGATTGGTAGGAATATGACCGACTATCTGCTGGTGGTCAATAAGAGTACGGTACCCATAGGCACTGCGGATAGGGTGAGAGAAACCATAAATGAGCAGCTGAAGCTGCGCGGGGTAGATATTCCGTTTGATGTGGCATCTAACCCCGAGTTTCTGAAAGAGGGTGATGCGGTGAATGATTTCTTAAAACCTGAAAGGATTATTATCGGTACCGATTCCGAGAAAGCGGAATCGCTGATGCGCAGGCTATACAAACCGTTTCTTCTAAACGGTCATCCTATCCTTTTTATGGATATCCGTTCTGCCGAGCTTACCAAGTATGCTGCCAATGCCATGCTGGCAACGCGCATCAGCTTTATGAACGATATGGCCAACCTATGCGAGCTGGTGGGTGCCGATGTGAACATGGTAAGAAAAGGGATTGGTTCGGATAGTCGAATAGGCCAGAAATTCATCTATCCCGGGGTGGGCTATGGCGGCAGCTGTTTCCCAAAGGATGTGAAAGCGCTCATTAAATCGGCAAAGGATAAGGGTTATTCGCTTCGGATTATGGAGGCGGTTGAAAAGGTGAATGAGAGCCAAAAGGAGGTGATGTTTCAGAAAATTAACCACTATTTTAACGGCGACCTAAAAGGGAAGTGCTTTGCCATTTGGGGGCTCTCATTCAAACCCAACACCAATGATATGCGTGAGGCACCCTCGTTAGTTATTATTTCTCAGCTATTAAAGGCCGGTGCAAGGGTTAGGGCTTATGACCCCGTTGCTATGGATGAGGCAAAAAAGATACTTGGCAATAGCATTGAGTTTGCCTCGGATCCTTATACCGCTTTAGATGGTTGCCATGCACTTGTGCTGGTAACTGAGTGGCGCGAGTTTAGGTTGCTAAACTATACCCAGCTGGATGCCCGTTTAGCGCATAAGGCTATTTTTGACGGTAGGAATATATACGATCAGCACGAGGTTGCTGAGCATGGGTACAGCTATATTCCCATTGGTCGTAAATCAACAACAATAAAGGGCTAGCCATGAAACGGATACTGGTTACCGGAGGAGCCGGATTTGTAGGTTCTCACCTTTGCGAACGTTTGCTTAACGATAGGAATGAGGTAATTTGCCTCGACAATTTTTTTACCGGTCGAAAGGATAATATTCTCCACCTGATGGGCAACCCGTTTTTTGAGCTGGTGCGTCACGATATTATTACGCCCTATTATGCCGAGGTGGATGAGATCTATAACTTAGCTTGTCCGGCTTCGCCCATACATTATCAGTATAATGCCATAAAAACGATTAAAACCTTGGTAATGGGGTCAATTAATATGCTGGGATTGGCAAAACGCCTAAAGGCGAAAATCCTACAGGCTTCAACCAGTGAGGTTTATGGCGATCCGCAGGTACATCCGCAGCCCGAATCCTACTGGGGTAATGTTAATCCCATTGGTCCCCGTGCATGCTACGATGAGGGAAAGCGTTGCGCAGAAACCCTGTTTATGAGCTACCATAGTCAGAATAGTGTGAAGATAAAAATTGCCCGAATTTTTAATACCTATGGGCCTCGTATGCGATGCGAGGATGGCAGGGTTGTTTCAAATTTTATAACCCAGGCTCTTAAAGGCAAAGATATTACAGTTTATGGTGAAGGTACCCAAACCCGGAGTTTTATGTATATCGATGACCTGGTGGAGGGGTTAATCAGGTTGATGAATACGGATGATTCGGTTACCGGACCGGTTAACTTGGGTAATCCTACGGAGTTTTCCATTTTGCAGCTGGCCCATGCTATTGTTGCGCAAACAGGCAGTCGGTCTGGCATAAGCTACGGTAAGTTGCCACAGGATGATCCCATTCAACGTAAACCTGACATTCGGCTGGCGCAACAGCTACTTGGAGGATGGACTCCAAAAGTGGCATTGAACGATGGGATAGTGCCCACCATTAACTATTTTAGGGACAGGCTTAAAGCACAATAAAACAGCAAACTATGAAAGGGATAATTCTTGCCGGAGGAGCCGGCACACGGCTATACCCCATTACCAAAAGTATATCCAAGCAGCTGATTCCAATTTTCGATAAACCGATGATTTACTACCCGCTATCGGTTTTGATGCTGGCTAAAATTCGTGAAATACTCATTATATCTACCCCTCAGGACTTACCCCAATACCGCAATCTGTTTGGTGATGGCTCCCTTCTGGGCCTCCGCATTGACTATGCAGAGCAACCCTCTCCCGACGGATTGGCTCAGGCTTTTATCATTGGAGAACAGTTTATTGGCAACGATTCCGTTTGCTTGGTGCTAGGCGACAACATTTTTTATGGCTATGGGTTTGGAGGTATTCTTAAGGAAAGCGCCAAAATTGAGGATGGTGCATTGGTGTTTGGCTACTATGTAAAAGATCCTCAAAGGTATGGTGTAGCTGAGTTTGATAAGAAAGGAAACGTGCTGAGCATAGAGGAGAAACCCGCTCAGCCCAAATCGAACTATGCGGTTACCGGGCTGTATTTTTACAGCAATGATGTGGTTCAAAAGGCTAAAAGCCTTAAGCCCTCGACCAGGGGCGAGCTGGAAATTTCCGATTTAAACCGCCTCTATTTGAATGAGAACAGATTAAAGGTTGAACTTTTGGGTAGAGGTATGGCATGGCTGGATACGGGCACGCATGAGAGCCTGTTGCAGGCTTCGGTGTTTATTCAAACCATTGAGGAGCGGCAAGGGCTTAAAGTTGCCTGTTTGGAGGAGATTGCCTTTAAGAATGAGTTTATCAGTAAAGAGCAGCTGCTTGAGCTGGCTAAGCCATTGGCCAATAACCAGTATGGAGAGTATTTGAATCGGATTGCCAACGAGGGTTAATAACTAACTGTTTACCATGAAGCTGATTGAGACGCCCGTAAAAGATCTTTTTATTGTTCAACCCCATATTTTCTCCGATGCCAGGGGCTACTTTTTCGAATCGTACAGCCAAAGGGCATTTCAAAAGTTGGGTTTGGATGTTGATTTTGTTCAGGATAACGAATCGTTTTCCGATTATGGAGTAATTCGCGGTTTGCACTACCAAACCCAACCTCATTCCCAGCTAAAGCTGGTTAGAGCAGTGAGTGGCACAATCCTCGATGTGGCTGTAGATTTGCGCCGAAATTCGCCCACTTTTGGTAAATGCTTTGCCTATGAGCTCAACGGCGAAACTAAGGAGATGCTGCTAATTCCCCGTGGTTTTGCGCATGGTTTTTCGGTGCTTAGCCCATCGGCAACCGTGGTTTATAAGTGCGATGCGCTTTACGAGGGTTCTGCCGAGGGAGGGATAAGGTTTGATGATCCCACCTTGGGCATCGATTGGAGGGTAGAATCGCATAGTATAAAGGTGTCTGAAAAGGATAATGCCTTGCCTTTTTTTAAGGAATTTGATCATCATTTCTAAAAACGACGTATGAACCATCCACAGCAAATAACAGTTTTGGTAACGGGTGCAAATGGGCAGCTGGGCAGAGAACTCAGGCAGCTAGCCAATGGTTTCCCTATGGGTAATTTTGTTTTTACTGATGTTGAAGAGCTGGATATTACCAATGGTCATGCTGTTGATGCTTTTATTGATGGATTAAATCCCCACTTTATTATAAATGCGGCTGCCTATACGGCAGTGGACAGGGCAGAGGAAGATGCAGATACAGCTTTTCTGCTCAATGCTGCCGCTGTTGACCACTTGGCGCAAAGCGCCAAAAGGGTGGGTGCCAAGCTAATCCATATCTCTACCGATTACGTTTTTAATGGGCAGGGCTACCGCCCGTATACCGAGCAGGATGCCACCCAACCTCAATCCGTCTATGGCCATTCCAAGCTTAAGGGTGAGGAGTATGCCTTGGCATCGGGCGTAGGAATGGTTATCCGGACTGCTTGGCTCTATTCTGCCCATGGGCAGAACTTTGTAAAAACAATTCTGGCCAAAAGCGAGCAGGGAAACCTTAGGGTAGTTTACGATCAGATTGGTTCACCCACTTGGGCAAACGATTTGGCACAGGTAATTCTGCAGATTATATACCAATCGCAGGATGAATTCCGAAACGAAATTTTTCATTACACCAACGAGGGGGTGTGTAGCTGGTACGATTTTGCCAAAGAGATCCTTAGGATTAAGGGTCGGAGCTGTGAAGTTGAGGCCGTGATGAGCAGAGAATTTAAAACTTTGGCCCGGCGACCCTACTATAGCGTATTGAATAAGCATAAAATAAAGCGTACCTTTAGTTTGAATATTCCTCATTGGCGCGACAGCTTAGAGAAATGTTTACATACCATGAGTTGAACCTAAATCGCAATAGCTATGGCAACATCGCAAATTGATCAGCAAGCCCTACAAAGGGCAAAAAGTTGGCTTACAGATGCCTACGATAAGCAAACTCAAAAAGAGGTGCGCGCACTGTTAGATCGCAATCCCAAAGAGGCTATTGATGCCTTTTATCGTGATTTAGAGTTTGGAACCGGCGGGTTAAGAGGGATTATGGGCCCCGGAACCAACCGTATGAACCGATATACCGTGGGAAGTGCTACCCAAGGGTTGGCCGACTATCTGCTAAAGCAGTTCTCCCATTTGCCCGAGATTAGGGTGGCCATAGCTTTTGATTCGCGGAACAACAGCCCCAAGTTTGCCCGCATTTCGGCGCAAATTCTTAGTGCCAATGGCATTAGGGTTTATCTGTTCGAGGCGCTGCGCCCCACACCCCAGCTGAGCTTTGCCGTTAGGGCATTCAGGTGTCAGAGCGGAATTGTGATTACCGCTTCGCATAATCCTAAAGAGTACAATGGCTACAAAGTGTATTGGGATGATGGTGCTCAGGTAGTTCCGCCTCATGATAACAATATCATCGCCTGTGTAAAGAGCATTACCTCTGTGGATCAGATAAAGTTTGCGGGAAAGCAAAGTTTAATTCATACCATTGGCCCCGAGGTAGATGAGATGTATGTTAATGCCTTGGCATCGCTATCCCTTTCGCCTGAAATTATTCGTAAGCATAAGGATTTAAAGATTGTTTACACGCCCATCCACGGAACGGGGGTGGCCATGGTTCCCAAAACGCTGCGCAAGTTTGGGTTTACGAATATTCATACCATTCCCAATCAGGATGTGGTGGACGGCAATTTTCCCACCGTTGTTTCACCCAATCCCGAGGAACCTGCTGCGCTAAAATTGGCCCTTCAAAAGGCCAAGAGAATTGATGCCGATATTGTTATGGCCACCGACCCCGACAGCGACAGGGTGGGCATTGGGGTTAAGGATTTTTCGGGCAAGCATGTGCTGCTCAACGGCAACCAAGCAGCTTCGCTGCTTATCTACTATGTGCTTACCAAATGGAAGGAGCTGGGAAAGTTAACCGGTAAAGAGTTTATTGTAAAAACCATTGTTACCACTGATTTGCTGACCGATATAGCCAAATCGTACGGTGTGGAAAGTTTCGAGGTGCTTACGGGTTTTAAATATATTGCCGAGATTATCAGGGAGCTGGAGGGAAAGAAAACCTTTATTGGTGGGGGCGAGGAGAGCTACGGATACCTGGTGGGTACCTTTTCGCGCGATAAGGATGCGGTGCTATCGTGTGCCCTGTTTGCCGAGATAGCCGCTTGGGCCAAAGAGCAAGGCAAGAGCCTTTACGAGCTACTTATTGAGATATATACAAAATATGGTTTCTATAAGGAGGATCTAATTTCCATTACCCGAAAGGGTAAGGATGGCGTGGCAGAGATTAAGGCCATGATGGAGCAGTACAGGAGCAATCCGCCCAAAACCTTGGCGGGTTCTAAGGTGGTTTGGGTTTACGACTACAAGCTGGGCCATGCAAAAAATCTAGCCAATGGCAGCACTGCTGCCATAGAGCTACCAAAAAGCGATGTGATACAGCTAATCACCGAGGATGGAACCCGTGTTTCTGTTCGGCCATCGGGTACCGAGCCTAAGATTAAGTTCTATTTTGGGGTAAAAGGTATCCTGAAAAATGCCTCATCCTTTGAGGCAGTGGGCCAAGAGCTTGACCAGAAGATTGCTTCCATTGTTAAGGAACTGGGATTGTAATACGGGCTATGCATGAAAAGTTACCGTAAAGAGCTGTGGTTCGAAACCCGTAGCCGCAGGGAATTGATAAATATTACTCCCGAGATTGACCGCTGTATTGCCGAAAGCGGTATTAAAGAGGGGTTGGTGCTGGTCAATGCCATGCACATTACCGCCAGCGTATTTATAAACGATGATGAGTCGGGTTTGCACCACGATTTTGAGGTATGGTTGGAGGGACTTGCGCCCGAAAAACCTTACTCACAGTACAAGCACAACACCTATGAGGATAATGCCGATGCTCACCTAAAGCGCACCATAATGGGGCGCGAGGTGGTGGTAGCCATAACCAATGGTCAGCTAGATTTGGGCCCGTGGGAGTTTGATGGCAAACGCCGCAAAAGGGTGCTGGTGAAGATTATTGGGGCGTAGGGTCACATTCCGTAGTATTTTTTGTAGATATCTTATTTAAACCATGAAAAAACGATTACCCTCTAGGATTCTATTTTTTCTATCCATTGTTCTATTGGCTTATAGCTGTGTTCCCTGCGAACCTCCTGCAAAAGTGGAGAACGGACCACTATCGGATTCAGCATTACTAATGTTGCCATATGTTAATGGCGAAACGTACAGCTTTAGGCACTCAAACGGATATGTGATAAATTTTAAGGCAGAACGACTCACCCATGATGAATGGACCTACTGCGATCATTGCTGCGAGTATATTTATCATTATGAGGTTGATAATACCGTATTAGCTACTGATTATCCCATATTTAATATCAATTTTCGCATTGACAATGCGAATGAACCAAACCTGTATTTCCAAGCTATTTTTTCAAGGGCCGGTTTTTATATTCCGACATTCACTGATGAACTCGACTATTTTGAATTTGCCGATTCGTTAAAAGTGAATGATACCTTCTATTACAATGTGTTTAAGCTTAAATCTGACGCTTATGGCTACCCCTCTCAAGAAATTTTTGTGGATAGCATGTACTTTAGCTATGAAAAGGGAATAATTAAGATACTGATGTCTAATGATGAGGACTATACAATGGTTGAATAAAGCGCTGATAGCCTTAATGGTAATTACGCTTTCGGGATGCGTTAAGGAGGAGGTGATATCTTTCAGCCCTGAAAACAGGGATTGGATGGTTGACAATAGCGTGGGGAGCAATTTTGTGCTGATGGATGATAATGGCATTTCGCATGAGCTGTTTTTAACAGAAGATAGTTACTATTTTTTAGAAGGTTCAGGTGGATTCCTTTTCTTTACTACCCATAGGTATAGCCGTGAGTATCACTATAAAGTCTTTAGTTCAACCTATGCCATGCACTTTAGCGTTTCGCTAACTGCCGGAAGCGAGCCATTTGGTGATGAGCTGTTTATTGAAGCGTTGAATACCGGGTTTGCATTCGACCTTAAACAGAACAAGGTAACACGGGTGGAGCATGTTTACGATTATCTGTGGTTAGGAAGTGATGACGAGCAGTATAGCGATAATGTAACCATTCATTCTGTTGTAACCATTCTGGAGAGCTATACAGTGAATGGTGCAGAATACAGTGATGTTCTGCATTTTACTCTGAATGATTTTTCTGAAAACTGGGAGGACTATACCGTAAAAGAGCTGTTTTTTGCCAAAAGGTATGGTTTGGTTAAGCTGGTTTTTAACAATGGTTTAACCTTTTCGCGAAGCTAATTGCTGCTTTATTTTTTTGTTTGATTATGTAGTTGTAAATCAACTTTTTCTTCAAAAAACCTTGTAAAGTTTTGGTTCAACTGCTCTATCAGCTCAACCTCGTCTATTCCCAGTAAACCGGCAGCATCTCGGTATATGCTTCTGATATCCACGCCCGAATCATCAGTTTCGAGAAATAGCCTGTTGAGTGGAATATGCGGAAGCGTTTCCCGTATTTTCCCTGATCCTTTAAGCAGTGCTGCCCCAACCGATAGGTAAAATCCTGCATTTAGCAACTGGCCTGCCAGCTGCGGGCTGCCGCTAAAGCCATGAACAGCCCATGACGGCTTTTCGGGGTATCGTTTTCTAAGAGCAATTAGCTCATCCAAAGCCCTAACACAGTGTACAATAATGGGTTTCCCTTTTAGTTGAGCAAGTTCAACCTGTAGGCTAAACAGCTCCAACTGAACCCCTAGCCCTGCACCTCTAAGCTTATCCAATCCCACTTCGCCCAATCCGATTACCTGTTTGCTATCCAAAATTTTTTCAACCTGTTTCAGATATTCGTACACATTGGGCCTATGGCTCTCCCAAGGATGGATTCCCACCGTGTAGTATCGGTCATCTTCCACCGTCGAATTACCAAAAAGGTCAAGGTTGCAAACTGCAACAATACCATAAGTGTGTGTGGGTGACCAGTGGGTGTGAAAATCTATATAGCGCATGGCTTCACCTTTTTACATTTGTTATAGGAATTCGTTCCCTACGGGTGGATACCATCCCTTTTCCATCCACATAGAACTGGCCAACAGCATCTACAGTAAGGCATGAGTGGGCAGGCAGCACAGCCACCCAGTCGCCCTCTTTAAGCCCTTGCAGGGCTTGAGCATCTCTAGTTTTAATTACGCCATGCTCTTGCGACAGGGATTCAATATACAAGCCCATAATGGGCTGTGTCCAAGTGAAATTTGGGTTTACCCTGCAAATGGCCTCTTGTAGGAATTGTGAGGGTTCATTAAACATGGTTCAAAGGTATTGTAGCTTAGTAATCGAGGGTCAGGCCATCGTAAGCTAATAATACGTTCTCGGGCAGTCCTTTTTGCACCTCACGGTGCAAGCCCATCTGGTGTCCAATATGGGTAATGTATGCCTTACGGGGGCTGATTTCCTCAATAAGCCTTAGGGCCTCGGGAAGAGAAAAATGGGATATATGGGATTGCTTTCGCAGGGCGTTAATCACAAGGTATTGGGTTCCCATGATTTTTTCTTTCTCCTTTTCATCTATAAAGTTAGCATCGGTAATATAGGTAAAATCATTAATCCGAAACCCGTAAACCGGCATTCTGAGGTGATACGCCCTAATGGGAACAATTTTTAAATGATTAATATGGAATGGCAGTCCATCAATGGAATGCAGGGTAATCTCGGGTGCGCCGGGGTATTTCTCTGGAGAAAAGATATAAGCAAAATCCCGCTTAAGTGCTTGATGCACCCGATCTTCGGCCCAAATATCCATAGGCTTGCCATTGATAAAGTTGAAAGCACGCACATCGTCAATGCCTGCAATATGGTCTCTATGTTCGTGGGTAAGCAATATGTAACCTAAGCGTTTTACCTTGGCAGTGAGCATTTGCTGCCTAAAGTCGGGCCCAATATCAATAAGAATAGAGGTATCTAAATCCTCAATAAGTACCGATGACCTTAGTCGTTTATCGAGAATATCGGCAGATTGGCATGTGGGGCAACCGCACGCAATAACGGGTACACCCTGAGAGGTTCCGGTTCCTAAAAACGTGATTTTCAAACGACTTTAATCCCTTAAGAGTTAGTAAAATTTCAATAACCAAAGATAGGAAAATTTGCATGGAACTTTGATTAGTCGTGGGTAAATTCATAAATACGTAAAGGATACTATGCAAACGAATGCCTCCCTTTCAGGGTTTTAATCATACTCAATCCCTAGCAGGGGAGTACACTCGTAACTCGTACCTCGCACTATGATTCACGCAAATTCGCAAAGGAGAACAAAGCGTCGCCTTACACTTGCCGAAGGGAACATAGAACTCGAAACCCGCACCTCGTTTCACGAATTAACCCGCCTACAAATTCCATATCATACGCAGAGTTATTATCTTTGCACTGCTTTTAATCAATATAAACAATGAATATCGAAAATACCCTGCAGCAGCTGGCTGCAAAAACCATAGAGGAACTTTACGGTGAGCAACCTCCCTTGAGCCTGGTGCAAATCCAAAAAACCAAGCGGGAGTTTGAGGGCAACTTTACCCTGGTGGTATTTCCACTGCTTAAACTTTCTAAAAAGAAACCCGAAGAAACTGCCCAAGAGATAGGAGAGAAGCTGGTGGCCACTCAACCCATATTTACCGTATTTAACGTGGTGAAAGGTTTCTTAAACCTTAGCCTAAGCAGTGAGTTTTGGTGTGGTACGCTGAATTATATCTCTACTACTGAGAATTATGGTGTAGCACTGCCAGAATCGTCTGGTAAAACAGTTATGGTGGAGTACTCATCTCCCAACACCAATAAGCCCCTGCATTTGGGACATATTAGGAATAATCTGTTGGGCTACTCTGTTTCGCGAATTTTGCAAGCCAACGGGCATAAGGTAATTCAGGTAAACCTGGTAAACGACAGGGGAATCCATATCTGTAAGTCCATGCTGGCATGGCAAAAGTTTGGCCATGGCGAAACTCCGCAGAGTAGCGGGATTAAGGGTGACCATCTGGTGGGTAAGTACTATGTGCTGTTCGAGAATGAGTATCGTAAGCAGATAAAAGAGCTACAGGCTAAGGGATTGAGCGAGGAGGAGGCTAAGGCGCAAGCACCTGTAATCCTTGAGGCGCAGGAGATGCTCCGCAAGTGGGAGGCTAAAAATCCTGAGGTGTATTCCCTTTGGGAAAAGATGAATGGGTGGGTGTACGAGGGTTTTGAGGTAACCTACAACGCCATGGGTATCCATTTTGATAAGATTTACTATGAGTCTGGCACCTACCTTTTGGGTAAATCATTGGTTGCCGAGGGGCTAGAGAAGGGAGTGTTCGTTAAAAAGGAGGATGGTTCCGTTTGGGTTGACCTTACCGAGCACGGGTTGGATGAGAAGCTATTGCTCCGTGCCGACGGTACATCAGTATATATGACACAGGATTTGGGAACAGCAGCTCAGCGGTTTGGAGAGTTTAGGTTGGATGACCATATCTATGTGGTAGGCAACGAGCAGGAGTACCACTTTAAAGTGCTAAGCCTAACCCTGCAGCAGCTGGGGTACGATTGGGCCAAACATCTGTTCCACCTCTCTTACGGTATGGTAGAGCTTCCCGAAGGGAAGATGAAATCGCGCGAGGGGAAAGTGGTGGATGCGGATGATTTGATTGAGGAGATGGTGACCACTGCCCGTGAGATGTCGCAGGAGCTGGGTAAGCTGGATGAGCTGAACGAGCAGGAGGCTGAGGAGATTGTGAATATGATTGGTTTGGGCGCCCTAAAATATTTTATCCTAAAGGTTGATCCGCGCAAGAATATGACCTTCAACCCTCAGGAGTCCATCGACTTTAACGGGCATACCGGTCCGTTTATTCAGTACACTTATGCTCGTATCCAATCGGTGCTTCGTAGGGCAGAGCAGGCGGGCATAACTGTTCCATCTTCAATTACTGGTATTAGCTTGGGGGTAAAGGAGCAGGAGCTGATTCAGCAGGTGGTATCCTTGGCCGATGTGGTAAAGCAGGCGGGCGAAAATCTGAGTCCGGCACTGCTGGCCAATTTTGCCTACGATTTGGCCAAGGAGTATAACCAGTTTTACCACGATTTTTCTATTCTTAGGGAAGAGGATTCCCAAGTAAGGGAGGCCAGGCTGTTAATTTCGCAAGAGGTGGCCAATGCAATCCGTATCGCTATGGATTTATTGGGTATTGGTGTACCTCATAGGATGTAAATACGTTATCAATTCTAATAGTTAGTAAAGAATCATGGAAAAGGATAAGCGTGGTTTTGCCAGCGACAACAACTCGGGGGTTCACCCCGTAATCCTCGATGCCATTGCGAATGCCAATACCGGCCATGCTGTTGCTTATGGCGATGACCATTATACGCAGGAGGCGGTAGAGCTCTTCAGATCCTATTTTGGTCAGCAGGTTGAGGTGTTCTTTGTGTTTATTGGTTCGGCAGCCAATGTGCTGGGTATAAAGGCTGCCACGCAGCCTTTTAATGCGGTAATCACCCCCGATACGGCGCATATCCATGTGGACGAATGCGGTGCACCCGAACGGTTTACAGGCTGTAAGCTGCTCACCGTTCCTACACCTGATGGCAAACTAACGGTGGAACAGGCTCAATCCCAAATGCAGGGCATCGGCTTTGAGCATCATGTGCAGCCCAAGGTGGTGTCCATTTCACAACCCACCGAGCTTGGTACGCTCTATACAGTGGATGAGATTAGGGCTTTGGCCCATTTTGCTCACAGCAATGGCATGTATCTGCATATGGATGGTGCCCGACTGGGCAATGCAGCCGTGGCGCTGGGCAAATCATTTAAAGAGTTTACTGCTGATGTAGGTGTGGATATCCTCTCCTTTGGAGGTACCAAAA
>CAZKPD010000028.1:4821-21952 GCA_964554585.1 uncultured Rikenellaceae bacterium | reverse complement strand
CCAGCGAGCTGGTTATAAACTGCCTCTCCCCTTACCTTGATGTTACCCTTGTGGGCAGTACCACCCACGGGAAACCGGTGGGAATGTATATTTTTAGGTACGAGCAATTCGATTGGGCGTTTGTACCCATCTGCTTTAGCCTGGTGAATGCCAACCATGAGGCCGACTACTTTAACGGAATCCCTGTAAATATATCCGCTGTAGATGGCATCAACCACCCTTTTGGAAGTCTTGAGGAACCGAGCCTGGCAGCCGCATACGAATATATTACCGGAACCAAACTTCAGGTAAAAACTGATATTACGGCCAAAGATTATCCTCAACAAGAGGGTTTACGACAGGAAATTGGGGCATGGTGATGTGCTGCTTTGCTATCGGAGCCGCTTCCAGATCGATTTTTTTTATCGCGACGGGAAACAGCATACCGGGCTGAACGACTTACAGGCCAGAAGTAAAAACAAACTCCACTTTCAGCTCAATACCTCCCTCACTTCGATTAACATTGCCAAGGCAATCCTCTGGGTAAGCATACCCATAAAAGAAAGAGGCGCATTCTCAATGGCTGACATTAAAATGAACCACAATATTTTAATGTTGAACCGATTTTTTGACGTGTTCGGTATTTCCCCATACTCCGCAAAAAATAATAAGCATGTCAGAGAGCTTAGATTATACGGCACTATGACCGCTTAAAACTTTAACGAACTATTATAGAATATTAGGCTATATTTAATCTATCGCTGCAGCATTGTAATCATCAACAGTAAATATATATTTAAAATAACTTTCGTTACCCTCTTTAGAAATGAACTCATAATTTGAGGGAAGTAGAAAATTAAATTCACTTTCATTAACAAGATTATACTTAGCCGAACGCTCATCGTTAAAGAAAATAACTGCCGAGTCACCAAAAGCAATTAAAACATCACCGCTTCGACTACCGCCCTGAAGTTCAATCCACTGTGATACTTCTTCATTATTACTGATTACAAAATCTTCGTAAAGATCATTGTAATACTTTAATATTCTAATTTTGTAGCCTGATTGATTAACAAAAGTATGGTGATGTACTTCTGTTTTATCAACTATCTTCTGATCGCAAGACACGCTACTGAAGATTCCAATAATGGAAAACATCATCAACAAAGTTTTTTGTTTCATTGCTGTATAAGTTTTTAATTCTATTTCTCCAACCATTCCACGTTGTTTGACCAACTAAAGCATCTTCGATTTGCCTAATTGTATAGCCGCTAACCTGATCACTATAACTTCTGGTTAATGATACCCAAGGGTTGTCTTCATTTAAATAATAGTAAAACGAAATTGTAGTTTTAGGACCATCAATTAGGTCTTGTACCATGCCAGTATATGCCCTTCTAGAATAATAAGATTGTAAATTATAATTACTGTATCTCATTCTAGTTAAAGACCATTGTACACCCCTTGCCCATGATTCGTAAACAATTATTGGTGAATTACCGTAACTATCACTAGACATTTTCCAGTGGCTGGCATGTGCTAATTCATGAATAACAGTACCATAAATATGCATCGAAAGTCGATCTGGATTGTAAATTTTAATTGCGCTCCCAAGCCCCAAAAATCTACAGGCAGCGCAATGGGTACCATTAGAACTGTTCGTTTCGTAATATGCCCTAATTCTTAATTTTGTATTCCAGAAACTATTTTGGGGAGGCCTTCTTAAGCCTTGGATGTCTTTGTAATAATAATGATGAGCTGCTCTAAAAATGGTGCCATAAAATTTTTGTTTTCCGCTTGTAATATCCTTATTCCAATTTCCCTTTTTTTGGGGACCCTCTAACTTCGCAGTACCTAGCCATGATTTTCTAATCGTAAAATCATTTCTTTCCCATTTTATTGAGTAGGTTGCCTTTCTCTTAAGTACCATCGCAGGTAAAATTTCCTAGTGAATCTGTTGTCCCTTTATGGGTTGTAAACCATCTTGTAGCCCTAACGACTACCCCTTCAATTCCAGTAAGACCAAGATGATCGTCTTGATGTCTAATTTTACCAGATGGAGTCCATTTACTACTCTTTACTATACCAATTTCATCATCATCAAGATTGTTTGTTATCCTTAATGCCTCATAGACTAAAATATCTACAACATCATCTAATCCATTTAGATAATCTAACTCTTCTGGTATAAATAGTTCCTCAATTATTTCATATTCTACTTTTGGGAATTCAAATCTAACAGGTACTGAAGCATATTGATAAGTCGGCTTGCCTTCAGACACTCTTTTATCGTGAAAATAATACTGACCCTCAATAGTCTCATGGTCAAGAGGGTAGTCGTAAAGCACTAAGGATGTATCATTTTCAAGAATATCTAACTCATGATCATCTGTAGGCTTGAACTTCACATAGAAGTGGGTAGCATTAATTCTCAAGTCAGTTATAACATCTTTTTTGATGTTTTCAAAAGCTCGCCTCATATTCACAACAGAATACGGGTTTTAAAGTTGTCGACCAAGGAGCAACTCCTCATTCTTTTTGGGAACATTGCCCATGTAGTTTGTTGTGCCCACAACTTCTTGTTTTTCACAACTGAACAGTATTCCAATAAATAAAAATAGTATAAATAAATTTCTTCTTCTCATACTTTTAATGATTAATTTATTGGATTCAAGATTTGATTAAATGCCTTACAAAACATCTGTAAGTAAAACGGCAAATATTCCAAAAATTGCCTTTAAACTATATGTTAAAAAAACATATTTTAATACAGGGGATTGGTACGGCAACCTGCCTGATTTTTGAAAAGGAAACCGCAGCAAGCGTTGCTGACAAAGCGGGCATCTGCTTCTTGCGCACATACCTCAACGGCAAAGAAGAACAAACGCGTCGGGAAATTTATAATCTGATTCGCAAAATCGGGTACACTTTTCGAATCCTAAAAACCGACTTAGACCTGCGGACTGTCTATCCTAAAACCGATGAGCCTCCATGGCGCATCTTCATCTTGGATTGCCCGCCTATTGGCTCGTTTCAGCCATACGCTATCAGCTAAAACTGCAGGGAGCCAACCACGGATGGAACGGAACAGTCCGCATAATGAACACCCGGAAAACGGTAACAACAGCTGTCGAAAACCGAACAGGCGATCCCGACCTAATCAGGCAATGTAGCGAACCAACGCAGCAGGTACGTCAAATTTGCAGCAAACTAAAGTATAATGCAATTCCATTGAAGCGGAAAAAAATCCGTGTGGCATACCGGCGAAATTCCGAAAAATGAAAACCTCATTATCACGCAATCATGGATGGATAGCTGCAATGTGGGTTCAGGTAAAATCTGATATTACGGCCAAAGATTATCCTCAACAAGAGGGTTTACGACAGGAAATTGGGGCTTGGTAATCTATAGCACCGACCAGTGCACAAAGGGTTCTTGGCTGATGGATCCCAACTCATTGGGCTTTTCATTAAAAAGCCCAAACAGGGTTAATCCGCTACCCGACATGGCCGCGTAAAAGGCTCCCAGCTCGTACAGGGCGTTTTTAATCTCTTGCAAACGGGGGTACAACGGGAAAACCGCCTTTTCAAAATCGTTGGAGACAACCGCTCTCCACTGCCCTTTGGGCAGGTTGCCAATCCCCCTTAAATCGAAGGGTGCGGGTTTGGGTTTGATCATACCGTAAGCCTGACCCGCATGTATGGCAATTCCGGGGTTTACCAAAAGCAGATAAGTGCCCTTTAGGTCCAAATCCACCCCCTGCAGCTGCTCCCCTCTGCCCTTGGCAAAGCAAATCCTGTTTTGCAAAAAGAAGGGACAATCGCTCCCCAGCTGCAATGCCCTTTGAACCAGGGTTTCCATGGGCAACGGTTGGGGCAATAGCTGGTTGAGCATCCGCAGCGTAAAAGCGCCATTGGCCGAGCCACCACCTAGTCCGGCACCCATGGGAATTTGCTTATGCAGATAGATGCTCACCCTGGGCAATGATGCCCGTTGAGAGAAAATATTATACGCTTTTACGCACAGATTATCCTCTATGGGACCCTCCACGGGCGTTCCGCTAATAAACAGTTCCACATCCCTATCCTGCTTAGGATTTGGTATAATCTCAAGGATATCCGTCAATCCGGGAACGGGCAAAAACAGGGTTTCAATATCGTGAAACCCGTCCTCACGCTTGCGCGTGACGTGTAATCCTAAATTCAGCTTGGCATTGGGATAGGTAATCATGGCATTAAATATTATTCCTCCTCTTCATCATCCTTGGGCTCTTTGTAGCCCTCCACTACCACCACAATCTCACCCTTTACCCCACGTGCGGTGAAATGCTCCTTTAGCTCTGCCAATGTCCCTCGCAGGGTCTCCTCGTGTAGCTTGGATATTTCGCGCGAAACGCTGGCTCTACGGTCGTTGCCCAGCTGCTCTGCCAGCTGCTCCAGCAGCTTTATCAACCTAAAAGGCGACTCGTAAAAAACGATGGTTCGCTCCTCATCCTTTAGCGCCTCAATGCGCTTTACCCGACCCTTTTTCTGTGGCAAAAACCCTTCGAACAGAAAGCGGTCGCAGGGAATACCGCTGTTTACCAGCGCCGGAACAAAAGCCGTGGCACCGGGAAGCGTTTCCACCTCAACACCCTGCTCCACGCAGGTTCGAACCAGCAGAAAACCCGGATCTGAAATGCCGGGAGTTCCCGCATCGGAAATTAGCGATACCGTTTGGCCTTGGGCAATACGTTGTGCAATCTGCTCCACCGTGCGGTGCTCGTTAAACTTGTGATGCGCCCAAAGCGGCACACCAATCTCAAAATGCTTCAAAAGGAATCCGCTGGTTCGGGTATCCTCCGAAAGGATAATATCAGACTCTTTCAGTACCCTAATGGCCCGTAGGGTCATATCCTCCAAATTGCCAATGGGAGTAGGTACTATAAAAAGTTTTCCCATGGGTTTAGGTGTGAAGTAGTTTACGACGGATTAAATCAATTAGCCGATTGGCCGCATCATTGTCGTTATCCCAACTAAAATTATCCTGAATATAGATAAGCGCATCATTGATATCGGCAAACTCATTAAGCTGCTTTATGCTTTTGGCGTACAGCTCCGCATTCCCGCCAAACAGCTCCTTGGTAAATAAAAATTTCTCGTTTATGCCTATGGCTTTACCCAAATCCTCTATGGGCTTATTCTGAAATACGCTGGCCATATCCTTCTTGCCATTGTGGGCAAGTGTCTCATTCCTATACTTTTTCTGCGATAGGTACTTCTCTCCCAGCGGAGTAGCATGGGCTTCATGCTTATCATGACGAGTGTCGGGAATTGCAGGGGGTTCGGGCATGGGTTCTTCCTGTTCCTCAACCTCTGCCTGCACATCAACGTACTGCTCTTCCTCAACCTCTTCTATCACTAGCTCATCCTGCTCTTGCTGCAGCTCCATTTCCATTTCAGTCGTATCTTCTATCACTTCCTCTTTGGTAGTTTCCTTCTTACGGATCTCCTCCTTGGGCTTTTCGGGCAGTGGCTTTGACTGCTCCTTTTGTGGTAACTGCTTATCGAATAGAAGGCTGTCATACAGCTGTCTCAGCTTTTCCAACACCAAATCGCGCTCAAGGAGCGAAAAAGAACCTTTTGCATTTGCACCCTTGATAATCCCCTCAATCTCGTGCACTTGTTCCAACATCTGTTTCATTGCGGTTATTTTTACGATTGCATTTCCTATTTTATGGAACAAATTTAAGAATTTAGTTACTTTTGTAACACAAGCCGGTATATATCTTTCAATCTATATGCTTTTTTCAGAATATGCCGTTGGCCGCTCAGAGCGGCGCGGCCTTATTGAGGTTATCTGTGGGTCTATGTTCTCGGGCAAAACCGAAGAGCTGATCCGTCGGCTCAAAAGGGCACGTATTGCCAAGCAGCGGGTCGAGATTTTTAAACCGCACATTGACACCCGATATGCCATAGAGGATATCGTTTCTCACGACGATAACTCCATCCACTCCACCCCTGTCACCTCTTCGGGAAATATTTTGCTGTTGGCTGCCGATGTGGATGTGGTGGGAATTGATGAGGCCCAATTTTTTGACGACAATCTGGTAAATGTATGCAATCAGCTGGCCAATCAGGGGATTAGGGTGATCGTGGCGGGGTTGGATATGGATTTTAGGGGTAAACCCTTTGGCCCCATGGCTGCCATAATGGCCTGTGCCGAGCATGTTACCAAGGTACACGCCATTTGCGTTCGCTGTGGCAATTTGGCGCAATACTCCCACCGACTTTCCGATGCGGACAAGCTGGTGCTTTTGGGCGAAACCGATCTGTACGAGCCGCTTTGTCGGCACTGCTATAACAAAATCGACAAAAAGGGATAAATCCCTCAAACATATCACTCCCCATGCTCAACTATAACCTTGGTTCCATTTCGCACATCGTCAACGGAAATCTTTTTGGCAATGCCCAACAAGCTGTTCGTTCCGTGATTATCGACAGCCGTTTAACCAGCTTTTCCGAGAGCGACCTGTTCATTGCGCTGGTTGGCCAGCGGCACAACGGGCATAGCTACATATCCGAGCTTTATGGCAAGGGGGTTAGGGCTTTTATGGTTAGCGAACCCACCAACTTTGCCGAGCAGTTTCCCGATGCCTCTTTTGTGGTGGTTAGCAACACGCTGGTTGCCCTCCAGCAGATTGCTGCACATCACCGCACGCTGCTTGCCTATCCCGTAATTGGCGTTACCGGGAGCAACGGAAAAACCATTGTAAAGGAGTGGTTGGCCCAGCTGCTCAGCTTCAACAAAAGGGTTATCCGTAGCCCTAAGAGCTACAACTCACAGGTGGGCGTGCCCCTATCCGTTTTGGGCATGGATAGCCATGCCGATATTGCCATTGTGGAGGCAGGGGTCTCTCAACCCAACGAAATGGTAAACCTAGAGCCCATCGTCAAGCCAAATATTGGTATTTTCACCAATCTGGGTGCTGCGCACCAAGAGAACTTTACCACCCTGCTGACCAAAGCCCGCGAGAAAATGGTGCTCTTTGAGCACTGCCATACCCTGATCTACTCCACACACTACCCCGAAATAGATGAGATTGCCCAACGCCTGCACATGGAGAAGGGAACGCAGCTATTCACCTGGGGAAGACAGCACAATGCCACCGTTTGGCTAAAGGATGTGAGCAAGGAAAAATACTTCTCCCATTTGGAGATTCAGTACGATGATCAAGAGTTTTCGGTAACCATCCCCTTTACCGATAATGCTTCGGTAGAGAATGCCATGCACTGCCTAACCACGCTTTTACATCTGGACTATTCTGCCCAACAAATTGAGCAGATGATGGGCCACCTGCAGCCTGTGGCCATGCGGCTGGAAATAAAAGAGGCCATTAACGGATGTACGCTTATTAACGACAGCTACAACTCCGATGTGGGCTCACTATCCATTGCGCTGGACCTTTTGGCGCAGCAGCGCCAACACCCCCATCGGATGCTTATCCTTTCCGATATTCTGCAAAGCGGAATGGAACCCCACGCCCTCTACAGCAAGGTGGCCGAGATGATTGAGGAGAAGGGAGTGGATAAAACCATTGGCATTGGCAGCGAAATATCTCGTCATGCCGACTGCTTTAAGGAGAACAGCAGCTTTTTTGCCGATACCCATGAGTTTTTACAAGCGTTTTCGCGACAGTGGTTTAAGGACTCAGCCATACTGCTCAAGGGTAGCAGGCCTTTTCAGTTTGAGCATATCTCGGCCATGCTGGAGCATAAGCTCCACAGAACCCAGCTGGAGGTCAACCTGGATGCGCTGGTGCATAACCTAAACTATTTTAGGGGGTTGCTCAAACCCAACGTAAAGGTAATGGCCATGGTTAAAGCCTTTTCCTATGGCAGCGGATCGCACGAGATAGCCAACCTGCTCCAGTTCCACAGGGTTAACTACCTTGGTGTAGCCTTTACCGATGAGGGCATAGCCCTTAGGGATGCAGGGATTACCCTGCCCATTGTGGTGCTTAACCCCGAGGTGGGCAGCTACGACATTATGGTGGAATACAACCTGGAACCCGAAATTTTTAGCTTTAGCAGCCTGCACAGCTTTGAGGAGACCCTGCTAAAGCATGGTGTGGTTAATTACCCCGTTCACCTGAAAATAGATACCGGAATGCACCGATTGGGCTTTATGCCCAAGGAGATTGACGAGCTGTGTAAAACGCTGGCAACCCTTAAAGGGATTAGGGTGGAGAGTATTTTTACGCACCTGGTGGCCTCTGAGGATGAGAATGAGGACCGCTTTACCTATACCCAGCTTGAGCTGTTCCAAGCTGCTGCCCAAAAAATTACTGAAACCCTTGGGTACAACCCCCTGCTACACGTGCTCAACTCGGCGGGTATTGAGCGATTTAAGGAGTACCAACAGGACATGGTACGTTTGGGCATTGGGCTCTATGGCATTAGCGCTATTCACCAGCGACACCTAAAAAATGTGGGAACCCTTAAAACCTTTGTGGCCCAAATACACCGGCTTAACCCCGGCGAAACGGTGGGCTACAGCCGAAAAGGGGTAATAAACCGCCCCTCACTTATTGCTACCCTCCCCATTGGCTATGCCGATGGGCTAAACCGCAGGCTAAGCAACGGCAACGGGCAGGTGCTTATTAACGGACACTTGGCCCCCACCATTGGCAATATCAGTATGGATACCTGTATGGTGGATATTACTGACATTCCTGCGGTAAAAGAGGGCGATAATGTGATTGTTTTTGGGCATAACCCCACCATTACCGACCTGGCCAAAGCCATAGGAACTATCCCCTACGAGGTGCTCACCTCCATCTCCCAGCGAGTTAAAAGGATTTATGTGCAGGAGTAAAGTCTTAAGCGCATAAGGTTTTACCCTATTTAAAAAGAAGTAAAAGCATATAAATGGAAAATGATATCAAAAAATCCTGTACGTTGTTAAATAAGGCAATCCATGAGCCTTTCTATCATAATTTTTATAACATTCCAAATAAATTAAAATACTACCAAACAGTTACTTCAATTGATTTAATTGAAGATAGCCAAATAGCAATAGAAGAATTTATCAAGGCTGAATTTTTGGAAAAACAAGGAAGAAACACATTACTTATTTATGGGCTCCTTCAATCCCTTTTTCTTCAACAAGATGGATTATTTCACTTATATAAATGTGTAGTTGATGAAAACATTAAACTAACAGACTTCTTTAATAAATTTTCCTTTGACCAGGATATTAGAGAAATCCGAAACGACATCGCAGGACATCCCACAAACAGAAAAAGTACAGAATTTTATTTTATCGCTAAAGGAACTATATCAAAAGACCGATTTACATACGGAGGATATACACCGACATTCAAAACTGTTGATGTTAATCTTAAGGTTTTAATAACAAAACAATTAAAATTCACTAAAAATGTTCTTCATAAAGTACATGAAAATATTTTCAAAAAGATTGAAATGAGAAAAGGTGAGTGTAATAGTAAATCGCTCAGAGATATGATAGACGGAACTGACAGTTATATTCAACTTATTTATAGAGGTATCCGAGATAAGGAAAAATACATTCAAGGTGAATGGGGAGTTTCGGGTGTGAAAACTGTTATTGATAATTTTCGTAAAGAACTGAAAATTATTTATAATGAAAACTTTCCAGGAGGAATATCAGAAGCATTCAGATTGATTGATTATATTATTCAGCGTTTCAATCATTGGTTAACAGAAAAAACATTGTCAGGAAATGATGATGCAGAAATTTTTCTTGATAGTTTGGTGAAACAACTTAATCAACTTAAAGAAATATTATTAGAAATTGACTTGGGATTTAATGAATAAAAACACACAATAACAAATGCTATAACGTTAGGCTCGTAAATATACTACACAGACTGGGACCTTCTGCAGAAGCATTAACGTCGATCAATAGCACTTCTCTCGTTATTCGTACGAAAACAAAAACCTAAAATGATTGCTTAAAACTTAACTATATGACTGAAAGAAAACTAATCAAAATAGGAGAAATAGAATTCCCATTTAAGAAAAGTGCCCTTGAATACTATAAAAAAATTTTAAATTCGTATGATTTCGGAGAAGAACTAAATAGTCATGACACCGTTGATGTTTTAAATTTACTCGAACTACATCCACGAATTAAGGAGAAAACTGGAGTCGGAATTGAAAAGGTAAGAATTGGAAAAGCAAAATTTAATACAAAATCTTTTGAGTTAGTTAGGTTTGATGGTTCAACGACTCTCTTTTCTTATACAAAACGCATTAATTCGCCTAAATCGGATTTTACGAAATTTACAGAAGCTTGTCGGGAAGCAATACAAGGAGATTTAATTCAGGTAAAACAAAGATATTTTGATGAATTTTCTGTGAAAGGGCGAGTAAAATGCCAAGAAACAGGAGAACCTCTAAAATGGGATGAGTTAAATATTGACCACAGACAACCTAATACTTTTTCCGTAATTGTTGATCGATTTATAGAACTTAATAATCTAGATTTAAAAAACATTAAATATATTCCTATCTCAGGTGGTCATAATGAGATAGCTGATGAAAATCTTAAAGCAGATTTCATCCAATACCACAAAGAAAAAGCTAATCTCAGAATTATTAGCAAACGTTTAAATATGGGGCGTTCGTACCAGGCAAGAATTAAAAGGCAGAACAAAGATTTAAGAATTGAATAGACTGATAATATTTTCTAGAATATAAAAAATAAAAACTTAGTAAATTATATCCCCCGTTTTGCTAAGGCTCCTGCCTTAGTCACAACAATTTTTCTTGGTTTTACCAAAAACGCTTAACTTTGGGTATCGGCTTTGTTCTTAGCCCTATTGAAACTAACCTGTCCTATTTCAATACCTAAACCGTTGTGCACATCTAAAACCAACGACTTGACAATTATGGCCATACCTTAAAACGATTAGCTATGAAAAAGTTATTAATCGGATTGTTTTTGTTTAATAGTTTGACAGCATTCTCCCAAAGTATTGAGCTAATTGGAGGAGTAAACAGAAACAACTTTTTTACTTATCAAGAAGAAACCGCACACTTTAGCTCCTCATACACCCCTAGCTATGGTTATACCATACAGATTGCAATAGAAAACGTTAAAGTTGATTGGATCACTGCAAGATTTACATTAAGCGTTGATAAGTACGGTGGAGAATTAGATGCAACTGACGGAGGATTAGGTGGGGGATGGACCACAAAGGCCAAGGTTGATAAATCGATTATCTCATTGGGTGTGTTCCCCTTTAATTTCAAAATAGTAAACAGGATTGATTTGAATTTAGGTTTTGAGGTTTCCGGATTGATACATGAGACCTTCAGAGGAACAAAAAGTGGTTGGCAAATGGGCCAACCCTACTGGAGCTATGACCTGAATGATAAATATGACCGCTATAACTCCAACATCTACTTTGGGCTACGTGGAAGGGTTGCCTATGATTTTAACATTTCCGATAAATGGGCAATATCCCCACAGTACTCCTACTATTTTGGATTAATGGATGAATTTGTTGAATTTCCCAAAAAGACAAGATCAATGAGGCAATACTTTTGTATTGGGCTTCAAAGAAAAATAAAATAAATGCGCATAACACTTGATAAAGTGCATGCAGGCTGAAACATAAAAGTAAGCAGGATAAAGCTAAAATTCTTAGCCAAAGCCCCATTCGGCTGAGGCTCCTGCCTCAGTCGTAGCTATTCTTCTTGGTTTCACCAAGGGGCACAGCTGTTCACCAAAAATGCTTAACTTTGGTTGGTGCATAGGTTCGCGGGATGTGTGTTGCCAGTTCAACTGCCCAAAACCAAAAACCTTGGAACTGTTATAGTGCATTGTATTTGAAATAGTAAAGCAATTCTACATTTTTCGTATATTTGTAGTTATGGATGAGAAGTCAAAATATATCAGCAGGTTGATAAGAATGAACATTTCTGAAATTGATTCTAATGCTCAGGTCATCCTGTATGGCTCTCGAGCACGAGGCGATGCAAGAAGTGACTCAGACTGGGATATCCTTGTGCTGACTGACTATCCGGTAGATATTAAAAAGGAAAAAACTTTTAGAGATCATCTCTATGAGTTGGAACTCCAAACGGGTGAGCCACTCTCAATATTCGTGTACTCTAAGCAGGAGTGGCATACTAAGCAAAGAATCACCCCCTACTATTTCAATGTAATGCGACAGGGGATTCAACTATGACACGAGAGGAGCGACTTGACTATTCAAAAAACAGGATAGAGACAGCCTATAAAACTGTAGATGCTGCGAAACTACTTGCAGATAATGGCTTTTGGAATTCTGCTATTAATCGCTTGTACTACTCAATTTTTTATGCAGTGAATGCTCTGCTAGTGATGAATGAGATATATCCTCAGTCACATTCTGGTATGAAGAGCCAATACTCACAGCATTTCATCAAGACAGGTAGAATGGATATAAAATACGGTAAACTGCTTGCTCAACTTTACGACTGGAGACAGAAAGGGGATTATGAAAATATGTATGATTACGATTCAGAATCGGTGAAACCTCTTTTTGAACCTGTTCTTGAAATGATATCGGAAATAGAAACAATAATAAAAAATGCACTATAACAAGTCGTTGAAACAAGTCGATTGCATCTCGTAAAACTCTACTTCGCAAGAAAAGTTAAATAGAGATATTTATTTTAAGCTATTTTGTATTTCCTTAAATAACGTTTACCCCGTTCGGCTGAGGCTCCTGCCTCAGTCGTAGCTATTTATCCTAGTTTCACCAAGAGGTACACCCAATTTACTATAGACCAACGGTGGTACAACCGCCGCCGAACGGAAGCATTTCTCGCTCTCCATTTCCAACTTTCTACTGTCAATAAATTTTTAATATTTCGTTTTTTTCCGATGCGTAAATCGGTAGATGTTGAATTACCTTTGCGCATATTTTTATTCCCTGACATCAAAAGCAACAATGCGCGAAAGTATTATCCTAATTGAGGGTATTGACCCTTTAGTCCTTTACAGCTTTAACACAGGTAGGTATACTCCGAAAGGAGGATTCCGGGCTTGTAAAAACCATAAATATTCTGGATTGGATAAGCAATATTGCAGTTATCAACTTTGATATACGCGGTATTATTCGCCATGAACTTGTTAAGTACATTGTAAGCGCGCTCGGCAGGGATTCAGAATTGAAAGAGAAAAATTGACTATTCGATTGCTTGACTATTGGAAAAGGGTGAATAGAACCAAAAATTAAGTACATGAGAGATCATAAAAAATTTAACGCTTTTAAATTAGCTGATGAGTTAGCATTGAATGTTTATCGCATAACTTCAGCATTTCCCAAAGAGGAAATATATGGTCTAACTTAGCAAATGAGAAGGGCAGCTGCCTCTGTTCCTTCTAATATTATTGAAGGTTGTGCTCGTGAAAGCAAAGTTGAATATTTACGGTTTCTTGAAATTGCATTTAGCTCCTTAAGGGAATTAGCTTATCAATTTGATTTATCTTGTCCATTAGAATTTGTAAAAAAGGATGATATACAACCATGTTCAACAACGTTGGTAGATACCGAAAAGGTTCTATCAGGTTTAATTCGCTCGCTTCGAAAACCAAAATCATAAACTGCAAACAAACAGTCAAATAACCAATTATAAAAATGGAAAAGGCTATCGTTCGTACCGATTTCAACTTCCCCGGACAGACAGGGGTTTACCACGGAAAGGTTCGCGATGTGTACAACATCCGAAACGAATTTTTGGCAATAATCGTTTCCGACCGGATTTCAGCTTTCGATGTTGTGCTCCCTAAGGGAATCCCCTACAAGGGGCAGGTGCTTAACCAAATTGCATCCAGGTTTTTGGATGCCACCACCGACATTGTTCCCAACTGGAAAATTGCCACCCCGGACCCAATGGTAACAATGGGGCACCTATGCGAGCCATTCAAGGTGGAAATGGTGGTTCGCGGATACCTTACCGGCCATGCTTGGCGCGAGTACAAGTCTGGAAAACGCTCAATTTGCGGCGAGGCTATGCCCGAGGGGATGAGGGAGCATCAGAAATTTCCAACACCGCTTATTACACCCACAACAAAGGCATCAGAGGGGCACGATGAGGATATATCAAGGGCTGATATCATCAGAACCGGATTGGTTAATAAGGAGGATTACGAGCAACTGGAAAAGTACACCCTGGCACTTTTTGAACGCGGAACCCAAATGGCGGCCAAAATGGGCCTTATTCTGGTTGATACGAAGTACGAGTTTGGCAAAAAGGATGGAAAAATATACCTAATGGATGAGATTCATACGCCTGATTCGTCGCGCTATTTCTACGCCCAAGGGTATCAGGAGCGTTTGGCAAAAGGCGAAGACCAACGCCAGCTATCCAAGGAATTTGTCCGTGAATGGCTTATGGCCAACGGTTTTCAGGGGAAAGATGGACAGAAAGTTCCTGAAATGACAGATGCTTTTGTAAATCAGGTTACCAACCGCTACATTGAACTATACGAGCACATTACGGGAGATACGTTTCAAAAAGCTGAGGGAACCGATATTTTGAAACGTATTGAGCAGAATATTTTAAATTTTCTTAATAAGTAATGGGAATTCCATTATCGCATCCTTATCCGCCAATTTCTAAGGATTATAAGCATCAATGAATAGCTACGCCAAATGCTCCTTTTTGGCCTGAAGTTATAGGATTATCTCCTCAACAGCATTTAGAGAGATAAAGCGGTAAACGAACACATTTTTTGCTGACCAATTCCCGTTCTTGGTTTCACCAAGAGGTACACCCAATTTACTATAGGCCAACGGTGGTACAACCACCGCGGAACGGGCAAATTCTAACCACTACACAAAATCCTCAAAACAAATTGCTGAATTGCTTTTTTATTTCTCACTTGCAATTGACGTATAACTGAATTATATTTGTACGTAACGCAAAGATTGCTAAAATGGAAACAAAATTAACTTTACGAATGCGGAAAAGCGTTATTGATAGGGCGAAGGAATATGCGCACAATCAAAACATCAGTCTTTCGAAAATGATTGAAACCTATCTTGAATCAATAACCGTTTCTAAGGAGAAAGAGGTAGAAACAACACCACTGGTTGAGAGTTTAAGTGGTGTCATTGAACTTGATCCTAATTTTGATTACAAAGAGGAATACTCCCACTTTTTGGCAGAAAAATACAAATGAAAAAGGTTTTACTTGACACAAATATAATTATTGACCTTTTGGCCAAAAGAGAACCATTTGATCAAGATGCCAGGGTACTATTCTCGTTTGCAGACAGAGAGAAAGTTGTGCTTTATACCTCAGCACTTTCAATTGCAAACATAAGCTATGTGCTCTTAAGAAAAAGAAAGCCCGAAGAGACCAAGCAAATCTTAAGATAATTAAAGTTGTTAATTGGGATTTTAAGCCTCGATGAAAAAGTAATCGATTTGGCGCTGAATGATAATGACTTTATTGATTTTGAGGATTGTCTTCAATACTATTCCGCATTGGAAAACAACATTGATATAATAGTAACAAGGAATTTAAAAGATTTTGAGAATTCAAAAATACCCGTAATGACGGCCAGGCAACTCAATGAAATAATTTCCGGCTAACAAGACAGACACAGCTTATATGAATTGCCTGTCATAAAAAAAATTAAACCCTTTTAGGTTTTAGTATTCTAACGGGTAATTAACCTTACTACTATACCCATGAAAAAATCTATTTTACTGCTTACCCTGGCAAGCCTTTTTGTAATGCCTGCCATTACCCTTGCGCAAACCGACCCTGTGGTGGAACGGATTATTGAGATTGGAACCACTGATAACCAAACCATGCAGCATTTGGATATTTTGTGTAATCGGTTTGGGGGCAGGCCCATTGGCTCAGATGCATATGACAATGCTGCCCGTTGGGCAGCCCAAAAGTTTGAGGAGTGGGGCATGGAGGTGATAATAGATGAGGTGGGCGAGCTGCCCGTGGGGTTTAATCGCGGCCCTTGGTTTGGTCGCCTACTGGGCGATAATGCCATGAACCTACACTTTGCTACCCCATCATACACATCGGGAACCAAAGGGGTGCAAAAGGGTCATGTGGTGATTGAACCCAAAACCCAAGCCCAGTTCGACCGTATGAAAGGCAAACTAAAAGGAGCTTGGGTACTGGTGGGTGGCCAAAGCAATGGCTGGCCCATCGACTATTCCGAAAGAGCAAAAGAAAAACGAGATTCCATCATCAAGCAGAATGAGGAGATAGAGAAAAAGAATAACCAGCTACGCCGGGAGAACTGGCAGAACCGGGGCAAGGGAATTCCCGAAAAGGAGATGCTTCCCTACCTAAATGAGCCTGGCCTGTTCTACCAGCAAATGGTTAATGCCGGCATACTGGGTATTATCCAGTCGGCACCGGTGCCCATCACCGCGCTGTACGACCGCAATAATCTGCATGATATGACCTTTGAAACGCTGCCCACCGTTCCCGATATTAAGCTGGATGAGCATCAGTTTGCCATTATTGAGCAGATGGCCAAAGAGCGTCAGCGATTTGAGCTGGAATTTGATATTCGTAACCATTTCCGCCTGGGTCCCATTAAGTATCACAATGTGATTGGGGTTATTCCCGGAACCGAATTCCCAGATGAGTATGTGATTGTAGGCGGCCATTTGGACTCGTACGATGTGGCCACGGGTGGCGTGGACAACGGTTCGGGTGCCACACCCGCCATGGAGGCCGCTCGGCTGATTATGGCTGCCGGAGGCAAACCCAAGCGCACCATTCTGGTTACCCTGTGGACAGGCGAAGAGTTTGGGCTATACGGCTCCACCAGCTGGGTGGAACGCAACCCGGATAAGCTGGATAAAATTTCCAATATGTTTAACCGCGACGGCGGCCCCACCGTGGCCAACAGCATTAGCGTTCCGCCCGCCATGATGGAAGATTTTAAGCAGATTTGCGAACCGTTAAATGGTATCAACCCCGATTTTCCGTTTACCCTAAGGGAGAGCCAGCCCATGAAACAACCCACCGAGCCATGGTCAACCGATAGCGGACCCTTTGCCGTGGCAGGCGTTCCCACCCTCTCGTTTGGCACTGCCGACACCAAGGGTTACGATTTTAGCTATGGCGAGATTTGGCATACGGAACG
>CAZKPD010000028.1:4561-4811 GCA_964554585.1 uncultured Rikenellaceae bacterium | reverse complement strand
TCTGTACAATATGAGCATTCCCGAATACCAAGAGCACACGTCCATTGTAACCGCCATTGTGGTATATGGTGTGGCCAATTTGGATCATCTGCTCTCGCGCGAAGGGTATTGGCAAAAAGAGAAACCGGAAACAACCGACAAAGGAAAAAACAAACGAAAAAGATAAATCGTTTTACAATACATCATAAACTTACAAACCCACAACAATGAAGCTACTTAGAACCATTTTACTATCCGTTACCCTGCTGGC
>CAZKPD010000028.1:0-4551 GCA_964554585.1 uncultured Rikenellaceae bacterium | reverse complement strand
AGGAAACTGCTTACCGTTTTGAAACGGTAAAAGAGGTGAAAACCACGCCCGTAAAGGATCAGCAGCGCACCGGAACCTGCTGGAGCTATGCGGCCACCTCATTCTTAGAAACGGAGGTATTGCGCATGGGTAAACCGCAAATTGAGCTGTCGCCCATGTTCTTTGCCAAGCAAACCTATGCCAACAAAGCGCATCGGTATGTGCGTTTTCAGGGAGCCAACAACTTTGGCCAGGGAGGACAAGCCCACGATGTGATGGCTGTGGTGGCATCGCACGGTGTGGTTCCCCAAAGCGAATTTAGCGGTATGAACTATGGTGAGGAGATGCACGTGCACTCGGAGCTGGAGGCCATCCTCAACGGAATTATTACCGGAGTGGTTAAAAATCCCAACCGTAAGCTCTCCACCGCTTGGCAACCCGCCTACTATGCCGTATTGGATGCTTACTTGGGCGAAAACCCAACCCATTTTTCCGTAAACGGAAAGAGCCATACCCCCATCTCCCTTCGGGATTATTTGGGAATAGATGTGGATAGCTATATCTATATCACCTCCTACACCCACCACCCTTTTTACAAAGAGATGATTCTGGAGATACCCGACAACTGGGCGCATCAGCAGTTTCACAACCTACCCATGGATGAGCTGATGGAGGTGATGAACTACGCCATTGACAAGGGGTTTAGCATTTGCTGGGATGGCGATGTGAGCGAAAAAGGGTTTGCCTACGGCAAGGGGTTAGCAGTGCTCCCACAGATGAAAGTAACCGAAATGAAGGACAGTGAGCAGTCCAAATGGGCCGATGTGCCCCAGAATGAGCTGGCCACTAAGATTTACAGTTTTAATGATATTGTTCCGGAGATAGAGGTAACCCAAGCGCTGCGCCAAACAACCTTTGACGATTACACCACCACCGACGACCACCTGATGCATATTGTAGGGATTTCAAAAGATCAAAATGGGAATCTATACTACATCACCAAAAACTCATGGGGCAGCGGTAACCATGTATACGATGGGTATCTGCATATGTCGGAAGCCTACGTAAAGCTAAAAACCGTATCCATTATGGTACATAAGGATGCTATCCCTAAAAAGATTGCCAAGAAGATGGGGATTTAAGCCTGGTCTTAACAAATTATATCGGACACTTCGAGAATCCGGACACTGAGGCTCTCGAAGTGTTCGGATTTTAATAGTATTTGGACTCTCAAAAATTATTCTTGCCCTTATTCAAATATACCCCTGTCAGATTTTAAATACTTGGCAGGGTTTTTTATAGTACATTCTTTCCCATGCACACAGGTAATTAATAGGTATTTACTTTCTTTGCACTGAAAGCAATAACAAGTATTACCGTGAGATTACTGCTTACCACCCTTAACTCCAAATACATCCACCAGAACCTGGCCATTGGCCTGATGTACGAGCTCTATCGCACGAAGTATGAGATTGGGGTGAAGGAGTTTACCATTAAAACTCCCATTGATGAGATAGCCCAATACTGCTCGCAGTTTGAAGTGGCGGCATTCAGCTGCTATATCTGGAATATTACCCAAACCATTAAGGTTGCGCAAGCTGTTAAGCAGCTAAACCCACAGTGCCAAATTTTGCTTGGGGGCCCCGAGGTATCATACGAATGGCAGGATGTAATTGCACTCCCACAGGTGGACTATATTATCGCCCACGAGGGCGAAGTGCCGCTACGGCAGTTTCTTAAGAACTACCCGCAATTGGAACAGGTATCGGGACTTGTTTGGAAAAACCGAGGTGAGGTTGTGGTAAACCAACCTGCCTCCCTCTTTAATTTAGAGGAGTACGCCCAAATCAATCCCTATAATTTGATACCCACCGAGGAGTTACGCCATAAGGTTTGCTATGTGGAAGCCACACGGGGTTGCCCTCACCGATGCGCATACTGCCTTGCGGGACTGGATAATAAGATACGCTATCTGCCCAAAGAGCATGTGGAGCAGAACCTACTGTACCTTATGGAGCATGGAAGGGTTATCAAGTTCCTCGACCGCACCTTTAACGCCAACCCTGCCTATGCCATAGGCATATTTGAGTTTATCTTACAACATCACAAACCCGATAATATATTTCAGTTTGAGATAAAGGCCGATGTGCTCCAGCCTCAGCTATTGGAGTTTGTTCGCACCTCGGTGCCCAAAGGGCTTTTCCGTTTTGAGATAGGCATTCAAACGCTCAATGCGCAATCTAACAGCGAGGTGAAGCGTCGCCAGGACTTTGAGAATATCAAGCACTTTGTAAAACAGGTTGAAGATGTGGTGGAGCTGCATCTGGATCTGATTGTGGGTTTGCCGTTGGACTACTTTGAGGATATTAAGTACAGCTTTGAGCAGGTGTTCCGCCTTTTTGCACCGGAGCTGCAGCTGGGTTTTCTTAAATTCCTAAAGGGAACGCCCATCCGCACCGAGCACCGAAAGCACGGGTATAAGTTTCAACCCCAAGCACCCTACCAGATTTTGGAGAGCAACTACCTATCCGTTTTGGAATTGCAACGCATTGAGGTGGTAGAGCATGCGCTGGATATGTACTGGAACAAGAAACGGGCATGCCACACCCTGCGTTACGTGGCCGATACCCACTCCATTTTTGATTTCCTTGAGGGGGTGGGCAATCAATGGGAAAACACCAAACAGAACAATACGCTGCTGGAAATGTACGAGGCTTTACGCCTATATGCCTCCACACATTACGCTTCCGACGGGCTGCTCATGGATTTAATCACGCTGGACTACAACCTGCAGCACAAAATTAAACCCAAAGCACGCATTGTGCCCGAGGTTACACCCGAGGAGCGCAACCGTATGGTGGAAGAGAGAGGATTGAACCACCATCAATTCCGTTATGCCATACACCCTGTGGGATTTAATGTAAAAACTCTGATGCAACAGGGACAACTGGTTCCCCAAAGCGATATGCTGATTATCCAATTCTCGGGGACACAGCCACCGGAGGTCATCTGCTAAAGCACCAACAGGCTACAACCGCGAATGGGACTGCCATCCATGCGCCCCTGCACCTCAAAAGTACCGTCAAGATGCACCAGCCCCAAATCGTCGGTTTGGATAAAGGAACAGGAGTGGATATTGACCAAGTCGATAATATTGAGCGCTCCCGAGCGCTCAGCTGGTAGGTAGCCAAACGGATCGTAGGGGTCGCGTACCAAAACCCTCATCCATGGGGGAGTTTGAAAAACTCCGTTGCCCTTGGAGTAGGCTTGCGACAGGAGTTCGGCCATGCCATACTCCGAATGGATTTCGGTTAGCCCAAAAGATTTCATAAGCGCATGGTGCACCTCGCTGCGCACGGGCTCCTTGCCCCTACCCTTCATGCCGCCCGTTTCCATGATAATGGTGTTTTTCAGCCTAAGGCTGTATTTAGCTGCCAGCTCCAAAAGGGCAAAGGTAACCCCAATAAGAAGGGTGGGTTGACCCGCAGCTTCCAGCTGCTGTAATCGCTGTACCAGCGACTCTTGGTTGTGTAAATAGAATCCGCTCTCGACCCTACCGCTATCAGCTATAAGTCGGTTAACCATATGGATTAACGAGGAACCCTCACGCTCCAAGTAGGAGGGCAGCAGCGCCAGCACCACATAGCTGCTCACATCGCCATAGAACAACCTAAACCCTTCCAAAAAGCTGCGCTCATACACCTGAGCATCCAACACGTAGTGTTTACTGGGCACCATCCCCGTGGTTCCGCTACTGCTAAAGACCACTTGCGGCTCCTGCTCGCCGGAAATTACCCTATGGGTTTTAAAGAAAGAGATGGGAATAAAAGGGATTTGATCAATGGAGCTAATCCGGTTCACATCCACATTAAGGTATGAGATATACCGGGCATACACCTCATTGTGGGTAGCCTGATACCGAAACACCTCCAGCGCCAGCGCATCGAATTGTTCCGGGGTAACAGTAAAAATTTGATTAATTAGCTCATTGCGCATGGTACAAAATTACCAAAAATGTTGGTTTGGGTGATAAAAAAATCGGCGGACCCAAGCCCGCCGAAAATCAGATCTTTATAGAGGTTACTCCCGAATCGCTTTTATTCCCGGCAAATCGCCATTCTCCAGGTATTCCAACAGTGCTCCACCTCCGGTGGACACATAGCTTACCTCATGGGCTAATCCCAGCTGATTGATAGCCGCCACCGAATCGCCGCCACCCACTAGGCTAAATGCTCCCTTAGCTGTGGCTTTAGCCATGGATTTGGCCACCTCTTGTGTCCCATTAGCAAAGTTTGGCATCTCAAAAACACCCATGGGGCCGTTCCAAAGAATGGTTTTGGAATCCTCAATCACTTTGGCAAAAAGTTCCACTGTTTTGGGGCCAATGTCCAATCCCATCCAATCATTGGGAATTGCATTTGAGGTTACGGTTTTACGCTGCGCATCGTTGCTAAACGAGTCGGCAATAACCGTATCCACCGGAAGGTACAACTTAACCCCCTTCTCTTTGGCTTTGGCTAAAACCTCCAACGCCAGTTCCAGCTTATCATCTTCAACCAACGAGGTACCAAT
>CAZKPD010000027.1:0-22038 GCA_964554585.1 uncultured Rikenellaceae bacterium | reverse complement strand
CGTAGGAATATTGCTCTGCTCACCATTGCCCCCACCGGAACCACCAGCCTAATGACCCAAACCTCGTCGGGTATTGAACCTGTTTTTATGCCTTTTTATAAACGCCGACGCAAGGTAAACCCCAACGATCAAAATGTTGTAGTATCCTTTACCGATGAGGTGGGCGATTCTTGGGAAGAGTACAATGTGTTCCATCACAAGTTCCTCACCTGGCTTGAGGTGAATGGCTATAATGCTGAAGAAGTAAAAAGTTACCCAGAGAAAGAGGTTCAAAAACTGGTTGAACAATCGCCATACCACAAAGCTACCTCTAATGATATTGACTGGGTGAGCAAGGTGAAGATGCAGGGGATGATTCAAAAATGGGTGGACCACTCCATTAGCGTAACAGTAAATCTACCCAAAGAGATCTCAGAAGAGATGGTGGCCAAGGTATATGAAACTGCCTGGGAAAGTGGTTGTAAAGGTTGCACCGTGTACCGCGACGGATCTCGCGAGGGAGTGCTAATCGCTGCAACCGAAAAGAAAAAAGAGGAGATTGTAGAGAAGATACCTCCCAAACGTCCCGATGTGCTGGAGTGTGAGATTATCCGTTTTAAGAATAATCACGAAAACTGGATTGCCTTTGTGGGTTTGTACAACAAAAAACCCTACGAAATATTTACCGGCCTCTCAGAAGATGATGTGCTACCCATTCCCAAAGCCATTACCGGCGGGAAAATTATGAAGATTAAAGACGAGAATGGCAGCCGTTACGACTTTCAGTATATCGACCGATACGGTTACACCAACACCATTGGTGGGCTGTCACACATGTTTGACAAAGAGTTTTGGAACTATGCCAAGCTCATCTCCGGAGTATTGCGAAATGGAATGCCCATTACCGACGTGGTTAACCTAATCGGTTCGCTTAGGCTGGATAACGAGACCATTAATACCTGGAGCGCAGGGGTTGAAAGGGCGCTGCGTCGCTATATCCCCGATGGCACCAAGGCCAAAGTGGGTGCCAAGTGTACCGAGTGCGGTTCCGACTCGCTTACCTATATGGAAGGGTGCTTAACCTGCCAAAGTTGCGGCTATTCCAAGTGCGGATAGCACTTACAAACAACCTCATATAACTCCAAATCCCCTACCCTTTTGGGTGGGGGATTTTTATTGATGAAAACCTCTAAAATGTTGACAAAAGAACAAACACTATTGGATGTGTTTTTTAAATTTGTAAGCAGAAACAGATTAAAACTGTTTTAAAAAAATTGTTTAACAAAAATAAGAAGCACATGGAGACAAAAGAAACAACAAAAGCAGTAACATTTATCCTAAGCGGTTCGCTATTACAAATGTTTAATGGCGTTAGCGGTGGTTTTTGGAGCGGAATCACTGCGCTTATAGGCGTAGCTATCTTTTTTATTGGGCTAAGCAGCCTTAAAAAAGGAATTGATGAGCAGGGCAAAAGCGCCATATCCTTGCTAATTATTGCAGCCATCGTTAGCGGGATAGGATATTTATTAGGCCTCATTCCTTTGGTTGGAATTGTAGGATCGATATTCCTACTGGCTGCATTTATTGTAGAACTCATTGGTTACCTGCGTCTAAAAAAAAGTAATAGTATTCAGGAAACTGGCAAGAAGGGAGTGAACCTACTCCTAGTAGCTATGGTGCTAGGAGCGGTATCGGCACTGCTAGGTATTATCCCATTCCTAGGAGGTGTAATCGTGAGTATCTGTTCATTGGCTGGAACTATACTAATACTACTGGGTTGGGTAAAAATTCAAGAAGGATTAAGCTAAATAAATAATCAAGCATAAGAGCATCCGAGGAGAAATATGCTTTTTTAGAAATGCTTCGGCTGTTTTTGCAAACGACTCCACATAACTCCAAATCCCCTGCCCTTTTGGGTGGGGGATTTTATTTGGCTTTCGCTAGTACAGCTCCATAAACTCATAGCCATTGCCCAGATGGGTAAGGAGCTGCACAAAGCCCTGAAAGGGCACCACCAGCGAAGCGGTGTTGAGGTTGGGATGAAAGCTGATCCGCTCCGCTTGCTGTAAGTTTTTATCGATAAACAGGTGCACATGATGCTCCGTATCATTAACCAATCCAAATGGAGATACTGATCCGGGTTCTAAACCCAAATATTTCATCATACGCTTGGGCGAGGCAAAGGTGAGCTTTCCCTGCTTTAGCCGTTGCTCCAAATCGGTAATCCTAAGCGTTTGCCGATAATCAAAAACAACCAAATAGTGCCTATTGCCCTTATGATTTCGGAAAAACAGGTTTTTGCAGTGTGCAGAGTCAATCCCTTCCCAAAACTGTGAGGCTATCTCCACCGTAGGAGCAGGAGGATGCTCATGGTAATCGAAAGGGATACCCAACTCGTTCAAAACTTTATACACTTTGGCATCGCCGCGGTAGGTTATTTCACTCATGGCAAATAATAACTTTTATCATTTAAAGAGGGTAAATATAGCAATCGATAAGCTAGGTGGCAAAAAATGACACCTTCAAATAATGCTTAAGGATAGTTATGGATGAGGCTCAAGCATTAAGTAAACAGCAAGTTGGAGAAAAATCGTTCAAGGAAAAGCTAACAAAAGTGAGTTTAAATCGTTAGATTTGTAGGAGATAAACAACTGAAGTTATGAACCTAATTGAGAAAAGAGATTGCATCCATAGCTATTTGCATCGAGCAAATGAAAGCACTGTAAATGAGTTTTACGAAAAACTTCGTAAAGAGGAAGGCTTAAAATCAAAACTAAGAAGTAGAGCCCAAAAGTCAGAGGATGATATCCAGTCAGGACGGATTTTTTCAAGAGCAGAGATTGAAAGAAGAACTGCAAATTTAGGATTGGAATGAAGCTTGTTTACACAGAGCAAGCTTTGTTGAGCCTTGAGGAAGCTTTAAATCTTATTGCTCCTGAAGTATCTCCTAAAAAGTTAATGGAAATTCGGGATAGCCTATTAGATACCGCAGAGTCCCTATTACTACACCCAGTACAAGGCCAAATAGAACCCTATTTAGAAAATTTAGGTTTTAGGCCATCGACGATTAATCAAAAGCCATTATAAAATCATTTATAGGGTTGTTGGGGAGTATATTTACATCACTGATATTTTTGATTCCAGACAAGACCCTGATAAGATGAGGGGATAAATCCCTATTTGGCTGAGGCCGAATCCTCAGTCGTAAATATCCTTTACTATCCAAATCCGATCTTACATGTAGCATAACCCCATTTACCCGTTCGGCGGTGGTTGTACCTCCGACGGTCTATCATAAGTAGGCTGTGCCTCTTGGTGAGAGAGTTACAGCTGAGGGCGGAGCCTCAGCCAAACGAGAATGCTGAATTAATTTGATAACCAGTGCTTAAATTCATTGGCATTGGAACGGCTGACAAACAGCTGCTCTTCGGTAGGGATGTGAAGGTTTAGTAACAACCGGCCGGAAAACCAAACAGCCATATCCTTAACGGCATTACGCGATACAATGTATTGCCGGTTGATTCTGAAAAAATCATGGGGGGATAGCTGCTGCGACAGGCTTTCTAAGGTGTCGTCAATAACATAGCTTACATTGCCTAAAGTGAAAACCTTAACAATTTTAAATTCAGTACGAAAATAGGCAATATCATGGGTTGCAATGGGAATGAGCTTATCCTTATACGACACCAACAGCGATTTTTTATAGGACGATTCCCTCCCTATTGTTTCGATCAGGTTTTGTAATACTGCTGAATTATACTGTTCAGGCCCTTTTGCCTGCAGCAGCTTTCTCATCTTGGTAAGCGCACGGCTGAGGTCTTCTTTATTAATTGGCTTTAAAAGATAATCAATGCTGTTGACCCCGAAAGCTTTTAGCGCATACTCATCGTACGCCGTGGTGAATATAATGGGAGCTTCAATGGTAACCTCCTTGAATATTTCAAACGACGATCCATCGGCCAGATGAATATCAAGAAAAACCAGATCGGGCGTAGCGTTCTCGCGAAACCATTTAATGCTCTGTTCTATGGTTTGGAGTACGGCTATCACCTCAATATCGGCTGCAACTTCACTAATTAGGTTGGTGAGGTGCTTGGCAGCCCTATTCTCATCTTCTATTAGTAACGCTCTCATTTTTGCACAAGCTATTTATGAGTGGCTGACCGGGTGATGCAATGGCAGGGTGACAATAAAGTTTCCTTCTTGGCTTGAAATTTCAATGGGTTTTTGATATTTCAACCTGAAACGTTCGGCAAGGTTTGATAATCCCACGCCGCTACCGCTCTGTGGCGATTTTTTAAGATTTATCTTATTCGATACGGTTACAAAGGGTTTTGGACCCACCGCAACACGAATTGTTAAAGGCGTTTCTGTGGTAATCACATTGTGCTTAATGGCATTCTCTATCAAAAGTTGAATGCTTAACGGAGCTATTTCATAGTTTAGATATTGCTGATCGATTGAGATGTCAAATTTCAGGCTGTTTTCATACCTCAGCTGCATCAGGTCGATATAGCTGTTGGTAAACTTAAGCTCACTCTCCAGGGTGGTAGAATCCTTATTGGACAATACATAGCGGAATACCGATGAGAGCTGCTGTAGGTAATTACGCGCCATAGCGGTATTCTCTTCGATTAGCGAATCTAGAGAATTAAACGTGTTGAATAAAAAATGAGGGTCAAGCTGATTTTTAAGCACTTCGAATCTCGACCGCTCATTTTCGGCCTTCAACGCTTCATATTCTATGGCAAGCCTCTGCTTTTGGGTTGATAAATAGATAATAAGAGAGAGGAAAAGAACACCGGTTGCCAGTACAAAGTCTTTCACCAAGGGGCCAACCCGACCACCGGGAGGAACCTCCTTGATATGGGTGGCCATTTGCATTAAAAGTGAAATGATAGTATTAAAAAACAGGGCAATGGCTATGGAACAAGCGATGGCCACTAAAATTTTAATCCGTTCTTTTAGCTTGCTCTCCAGAATTTTAAAATTGACAGCAAAAAGGGTGAAAAAGTAAATATATGATCCTATAGTAATGATTAGGGTTACCCATAGGTTGAAATCTCTTTCAACGGGAGGCCTTTCTCCTGACGGAACAAAAGCAGCACGTCCAAAGTAGAGAACGATAGCCAGCAAAAGGGATACTACAAAAAAGAAAATTGTAGAGTATATCGCAGCATCTTTGGTTGACAATTTCAAGTTTTTCATCCTATAGCGTATCATATTGCAAATGTAATAATTAAATGATGAGTAGCATATTGCTTGTAGCGTAAAGCATTAATTACTCATAGCGTAAAGCATTAATTACTCATAGCGTAAAGCATTAATTGGGTCAAGGTTTGCAGCCTTTCGTGCCGGATACCAACCGAAGAATATCCCAATGGCGGCACACACAAAAAACGAAATACCCATGGTAATGAAATTTAGCACAAATGGCCATCCTAAGAAATAGGATGCAATGTACGAAAGTCCTACGCCAAATACCATTCCTATAACTCCTCCGGCAAGGCTCATGATGGAGCTCTCAAATAGGAATTGCTTTAGAATATCATTATTTCTAGCCCCAACCGCCATACGCAACCCTATTTCGCGAGTACGTTCCGTAACGGTAACATACATAATGTTCATAATCCCAATCCCGCCCACCAGCAATGATATGGCTGCTATGGCAGCCAAAAGCAGCGTAAGCATGCCGGTAACCGAGCTTAGCATATCTAGCATTTGCTGTTGAGTACGCACTTCAAAATCATCATCGGCTCCCTCTTTTATTTTATGAGTTCTTCTGAGTATAGTTTCAATATCGGCAACAGCCAGATCGGAAGCTTCTTCAGAGATGGCCGATGCCGAAATCATGTGAACATAGTTAATGGCAAGCATCCGTTTTTGCACGGTTGTGTAAGGCATAATAATAATATCATCCTGGTCCATACCCATTTGGTTTTGTCCTTTGCTTTGTAATATACCTACTATTTTTACGGGAATTTTGCCAAGCCTGATTACTTTGCCCAGCGGGTTTTCACCATCATCAAAAAGATTGTCAACCACAGTTTTTCCTACTAAGCAGACTTTTTCTGCGGTTTTAACATCCTCTTCCGTAAAATTTGTACCCGATGCGATTTCAAAATTATTAATGCTAAAATAATCTTCGTTTACCCCACGAATTGAACCCGGCCAGTTGTTTGAGCCATAAACCGCTTGTTGAGAAGAGTTTACCACCGGAGATGCTTTCCTGATGTTCACTGATCCTGCTTTTATGGCCTCAATGTCGTTTTGGGTTAAAGATTGAACATTTCCCGACCCAATATTTATCCCTCCTTGGGTTTGGCTGGCCCGCAGAACCATTATGACATTCGTACCCATTGACGAAATTTCGGTACTTATGCTTTTTGTAGAGCTTTGGCCTAAGCTAACCATAGCAATTACAGAGCCTATACCAATAATGATCCCAAGCATAGTGAGCAGTGCCCGTGTTTTATTTCGGAGCAATGCTTTCCACGAAATTTTTATAAGATTTAGTACTTTCATTTTCCTAGTGTTTAATTCAATGTTTCAACCATAATCTCGTAATCATCATGTACAGGTAGCTTCTCAAGGGCAGTAGTTGCCGACGTGGTTTGTACGGCTTCATCCTTTATAATAAGCCCGTCGCGCAATTTGATGGTTCGACTTGTAAAAATTGCAATATCCGGCTCGTGGGTAACAAATACGATTGTTTTGCCCTTGGCATTAAGCTCCTGAAAAAGGCTCATGATTTCGTATGAGGTTCTTGTGTCAAGGTTTCCGGTGGCTTCATCGGCCAGAAGCATTACCGGGTCGTTAACCAGAGCTCTGGCTATAGCAACCCGTTGCTGCTGACCACCCGATAGCTGGCTGGGCGTATGCCCCATGCGATCTGTTAAACCTACCAGATCTAAAGCATGCATTGCCATCTCCCTTCTTTCCTTACTTGATATCGTGTGATTATAAAGCAATGGCAACTCCACATTTTCGAGCGCTGAAGTACGTGGCAACAGGTTGTACGATTGGAATACAAACCCGATTTTACGATTTCTGATGGTTGATAGCTCATTTTTGGATAGCTCGCTCACCGAAATATTGTCCAGGTAGTATTCTCCTGCGGTGGGTTTGTCAAGGCATCCGAGAATATTGAGAAGCGTAGATTTTCCGCTACCGCTGGTTCCCATGATGCTGACAAATTCTCCTTCATAAATCTCAAATGAGATGCCTCTTAATGCATAGACGGTTTCGCTGCCCATAATAAACTCTCTGCGTAGCTTGTCAACCTTTATTATTGTTTTCATGATCTTAAAGATTTAATAGATTATCTATCACCGTTTGGTCTACCACCATTAGGACCTCCTTTAGGCGGGGTTGGCATTATGCTGGTACTCTTCTTGTTACTTTGCTTTTTCTCTATGGAAGCGGATAGGATTACTTTTTGTCCGGCAGATAAACCTGATTTGACGATGAAGTAAATCCCGTCACCCAGCCCGGTACTTACAGGAACTCTTGAAATTTGCTCTCCCGTTTTTATCCAAACCCCCTTGGTTTTATCGAAGTGATCCACTTCAAGACCTGAGTTGGCAGCAACTGTTTTATCCATTTGGAAATTAATTGCCTCCGCCGGAACAAGCACACCATCTTCCGATGCAGCAACAATGATAATATTAGCCGTCATGCCGGGTAATAGTTTGAGTTCTAGATTAGGTGCATTGATGATAACCGTGTAGGTTACCACATTTGAAGTAACTGTGGGCTGCAGGCGTAGCTGGCTTACCGTACCCAAAAAGGTCTCGTCAGGGTAGGCATCAACGGTAAATCGAACCTGTTGGCCAAGGCTTACCATTCCAATATCGGCTTCATCAACATCTGCTTCAACTTGCATTTTGGTAAGGTCTTCAGCAATTTCAAACAGAGTAGGAGTAGAAAAAGAAGCTGCTACTGTTTGCCCTGTATTCACCTGTTTATCAAGCACAACTCCATCAATAGGAGAATATATGTAGGCATATGACAGGTTAACTTGAGCCTGTTTTAGCGTTGCTTGGGAATTTTCATAAGTAGTCTTCGCCTGGTTAAGCGTATTTATTGCATCCTCATACGAAGCTTGAGTTGCTGCATTTCCTTCGTACAGCACTTTTATTCGCTCATATTTTTGAGTTGCATAGTTAAGCTCGCTTCTGGCTGCATTCTCATTTGCTTGAGCTTGCTTTACCTGTTCCGACAGCGTATTGGTTTCAAGTTCGGCCAACAATTCACCCTTTTTCACCTGCGAGTTGTAGTCCACATATATCTTCTCTATCACTCCGGAAACTTGGGTTCCTACCTCCACAACTTCAATGGGCTGAACATATCCCGTAGCCATTATCGTTGTTTCAATCGTTCCCTCTTCGATGGTTGCGATATTAAACGTTATATTTTTCTTTCCTCCCGTAAAAATCAGTATGACTGTTACAATAATCACCACTAGAACTGTAGCTGTGATCAGTTTTGCTTTTTTTGATTTCATCAGCACAAAATTTTAATATTACTGGTTAACAATAGGTTGCGTTTTTTAAGTTTTATAATTGAACCGAATACCCCATATACACATCTAAGACTTTCCGCTTCAGCAAAAAGCCGTATTTGCTTTGGATGTAATCGTTTAACACATTTATGTAGTTGTTCTGTTGCTGCAATAGCTCCACAGCGGTGATAGAACCCTGTTCAAATTTCAGCTGGTATGCCTCAAACGATGCCTGGTAAGCATTATGCTGAATTTGTGCAGATTTGTATTTGCTCTCGGCCAACACCACTTCTTGAAATTCCTGATCAAGGGTTTGCCTAACATCCAGCTCGGTTTGCTTGCGTTCCAGTTCAAACTGTTGCAGGCTAATCTTACTTTGCGTCACTTTTGTTTTTGTTCGGCCATTGTTAAAAATGGGAATGCTCAATGTAAGACCCACATTCTCGTTTAGCTTGTTATTGAGCTGGGTGCCATAGCTGCTGAAATCGTATGCATGTCCGGTTCCAATACCCGCACTTAGGCTTAGCGTTGGGAAATAGGAAGAGCGTGAGAGCTTAACTCCGGTTTTAGCAATTTCAACATCGTAATCGCTAATCCTCAATTCGGGTAGAGTTTCCATGGAGCGTGTAATAAATTCCTCTTGCGATGGCATATCGGCTAGATCATTTAATGTGGCTTCATCGGGGTACACAATTTTAACTTCTTGTGCTAAATCAATAGACATAAGATTCTTTAAGCTGTTTATGCTATTGTTCCGGCTTATCCGGGTTTCAAGCATGCTGTTTAGATCATTGGCATACTGTGCTTCCAGCAACAGGAAATCGCTATTGAGTATCTCTCCGGCTTGGTACTGCACCCGTCCTTGGTTAAGCTGTTCTTCACTCGCTTTTAAAACAGCATGTTGATAACGCAACAATTCCTCGTTCCCAAGGGCTGTAAGGAATGATTGTAAAACCTGTATGGTTAGCTCATTATCGTACTGAGTGGTGCGATATTTCGATTGCTCGGAAGATAACCTCGCGTTTTCAATCGTGCTTCTTACATATCCACCTTGATATACGGATACACTGGTATTCAGCCCATAGTTTCCACTCCAATTATTCCCGGAGCCTTTCGAATGCGAGTACGATTCGCCAATAGATGCGGTAAGGTTGGGCAACCATTCCAATTTGGACTGATTGTAAGCCTCTTCTGAAGATAATTCGTCCAGTAGAATAGACTGACGATTGTAATTGTTATTAAATACCATCTCTATGCATTCCTCTAAAGACAACTTGAGGGTGTCTTGCGGTGTGTTTTGAGCCGAAGCCGAGAAGACAAAAAAGAAGACGGGAAGTAGGTACAACAAAGCCTTTTTCATATCACCTGATTTTTTAGATTTAATTCGTGATACAAATGTAGGGTGACCTAATAGTGGATTTTGTAAAAAGAACCCCAGTGGTTAAAAATCCTGCTTGAACTGCACTAGGGGGTACCGGATGGTAAAAAGTGATTTTGAAAAAGCGATGTTATGGCAGTTTTTTCCCTTTTTTTGAAGGTTTGGAGTTGTGTGAATTTAGAGAAGAGTTTCCGTTCGGCGGTGGTTGTACCTCCGTCGGTCTATCATAAGTAGGCTGTGCCTCTTGGTGAAACCAAGAAGGATAGTTACAGCTGAGGGCGGAGCCTCAGCCGAGCGGGAACACAATCTGAATAGATCTACAGCAACCTTTTCAAATGGTATTGCTATCTTTGCACATATTTAGAAATCCATTATAACCATGAGCCAAACCAACGTAAGGGTACGATTTGCACCCAGTCCCACAGGGCCTCTACATATTGGCGGTGTGCGCACCGCGCTGTTTAACTACTACTTTGCCCGCCGGCACGGCGGAAGGTTTATCCTGCGCATTGAGGATACCGATTCGCAACGGTTTGTACCCGGTGCCGAGGAATATATAAATGAGGCGTTGGAATGGTGCGGAATGAAGATTGACGAGGGTGTGGAGCAGGGTGGAGCGTTTGGCCCCTACCGCCAAAGCCTGCGTAAGGATATTTACAAGCAGTATGCCGACCGGCTGCTGGAGTCGGGGGATGCATACTACGCCTTTGATACAGCCGATGAACTGAGCAGGCTACGTAGTGAAGCTGAAGCAGCAGGTAATGCCTTTAGCTATGATTCAAGCGTAAGGAATAATCTTTCAAACTCGCTTGCGCTAAGCCCACAGGAGGTTCAAGAGCGTATGGAGAGAGGAGACCAATGGGTTATCCGCTTTAAAATGCCCGAAAACCACGAAGTAATAATGAGCGATTTAATCCGTGGGGAGATTAGGGTAAACACCTCTACACTGGATGATAAGGTGCTGTTTAAAAGTGCCGATATGCTGCCAACCTATCACCTGGCCAATATTGTGGACGACCACCTGATGCAAATATCACACGTTATCCGTGGCGAGGAGTGGCTCCCCTCGCTGCCGCTGCACTATATGCTGTACCGTGCTTTTGGTTGGACCAACACCATGCCACAATTTGCACACCTACCCCTGCTGCTTAAACCCAGCGGCAGCGGTAAGCTGAGCAAGCGCGATGGTGACCAAATGGGATTTCCCGTATTCCCCTTGGAGTGGAAATCGCCCGAGGGCGATATTTCTCGCGGGTACCGCGAGGATGGGTATATTCCTGAAGCCTTTGTGAATATGCTGTCGCTACTGGGCTGGAACCCCGGCACCGACCAGGAGATTTTTAGCATGGATGAGCTGGTTGAGCAGTTCTCACTGGATAGGGTAAACAAATCGGGAGCGCGCTTTAACCCCGATAAGGCCAAATGGTTTAACCACTTCTACCTACAGCAACAGCCCGTTGCACAGCTTGCGCAAACGTTCTCAACCATCATCAAATCAAAAGGAATTGATGCTGAACCGGCTAACATAGAGCGTATAGTCGAACTGGTAAAAGAGCGGGTAAACTTTGTAAACGAGCTGTGGGATCAAACTTCATTCTTTTTCCTAGCACCCACCACATACGATGAAGCTACCGTTAAAAAGTTCTGGAAAGAGGATACCCCTGCTATTTTGCAGGAGGTAAAAGACCTTCTTCAATCGGTTGAACCCTACACCACTGAGCCGATCGAATCGGCTATTAAGAATCTTATTTCCGAAAAGGGGTATGGCATGGGTAAGGTGATGAACGCCATTAGGCTTAGCCTTGTGGGTGAATCAAAAGGGCCGGGCGTAGCCGATATTTGCGAGCTGTTGGGCAAAGAGGAAACCTCACTAAGAATTAGCAAAGCTATACAAAATCTGAAATAGGGTATTTATTACCCCTAACCCTTTTCTGAATGAGGTTAATAGTATTTTGCATAGCCTTGCTTATTTTTATTTTTATTTTTTTCCCGCTAACGGCACAAACCCAAAAAAAAGAGGTTGAGCTAACCGGTGATGTGGTCCAAATTGTTTTGCCATCCATCGCTTTTGCATCCACCCTTATCTGGCAAAACGATGATAAACCCTACTGGCAATTTATAAAGGCATTTGCCGTGACTGAGATTACCACTCACAGCTTAAAGAGAATTATAGACAAAGAGCGTCCAAATGGTGGAAGGTACAGCTTTCCGTCAGGACATACTTCGGTTGCTTTTACGGGTGCGGCATTCCTCCAAAAGCGTTATGGTTGGGAGGTAGGGATTCCTGCGTATGCTTTGGCCGGGTTCGTGGGTTGGAGTCGAGTTTACACCCAATGGCACGATTGGTGGGATGTGCTGGCCGGTGCTGCAATAGGTACAGGAAGCGCGTACCTTTTTACAAAAAAGTATAATGTTGGTAAGATATCGATTTCAACAGGTCTCTACCCGCAACCAAATGGAGTAAACCTAATGGTTGTGGGTACTTTTTAGTATGTGATGATGCTAAAAATGGTAGCGTACCAAAAACTGTAACACACGGTTATACTGGCCGTAGTCCAACTTCCACCTGATATTATTCCCATAAAGTCGAAAAGGGAGTACAGAGTATGAAAAGGTAGCGCCAAAACTAAAATTTCGATTTAGGATATACTCTACCCCGCCATGCACTCCCAGCTCTCCTTTTCTGAAAGGAGTTTCATCATTCACCGGATTATCATACCCATTATTTTGCTCTTTATAATGCCACAAATAGCCTCCCGAAAGGCCTATGTAGGGAACAATATTTTCCCACCTATAGTACTCTACCAAAAAGGGCATCTCAACATAATTGAGCCTAAGGCTATAGTAGCCTAAAGTTCCTCCCTGAGCATCCTTAAACCGCTCATAGCTCCCCTTTTGAATAAGCTTAAGCTCTGTACGTAATGCCCATGTCTTATTAAACGGTAATGATACCCAAACCCCGCCAATGGCTCCGGCACGATGGTATCCGCCAAGACCGTCTCCATCCACCTGAGTGGTTGCCAATCCGGCCAAAAGGCCTCCCTTAAAGTTTTGTGAAATAGATAGCAACGGAATTGCTGCAAAGAGGAGTAAAAGACCTATTTTCTTCATCATTTGATTGCTAATGTTAACGTATCGTACTACTTGGATCGGATTAGCTCCAGCATCCTATCCACTCCTTTAGAGGCAGGCTCTTGGATAAAGGTAACATCGGAGCGGGAGAAAACGGCAACCGGGTTGGGATCAATGAGGAATATGGGAATGTTACGGGGTGCCGAATCTAGCAATCCCGCTGCCGGATACACGTTGAGCGATGTTCCCACCACGGCAAAAATATCGGCTTTTGCTACAATACGGGCAGCCTCGGGAATAAGCGGTACGGCTTCGCCAAACCACACAATATGAGGGCGTAGCTGATGCCCTTTCTCGCACTTATCGCCAAGATTTACCTCCTTATCGCCCACATCGTAAATCAGGGTTTCGTCGCCCGTGGAGCGTACCAGAGTAAGCTCCCCGTGCAGATGCAGTACCTTAGCACTTCCTGCACGTTCGTGCAGGTTGTCCACGTTTTGGGTTATAATATGAACATCGAATTCCTTTTCGGCCTCAGCCAGGGCGATATGCCCACGATTGGGCTCGGCTGTACCCAGCTGTTTACGACGATCGTTGTAAAAACGGAGCACCAGCTCGGGATTTCTGTACCAGCCTTCGGGGCTGGCCACCTCCATCACATCATACTCTTCCCACAACCCTCCCATATCACGGAAGGTTCTAATTCCACTCTCGGCCGAAATACCTGCTCCGGTTAGTATAACTAGCTTCTTTTTCATGGTACAATCATTTTCAATTTAACCTGCAAAACCTTCAAGATACGAATAACCCCACCACTTTTCAAATGAACTTGACCGAACCGATGAGAATTAAACCTCCCAATCAAAACCGTCTTTCCTATCCATCACCTTTACGCCAAGGGCATTGAGCTTATCCCGAATATGATCAGATGTGGCAAAGTCCTTACTGTTTTTGGCCTGCATTCGCATCTCCAGCAACATCTCTATAAGCTTTCCGGTCAAATCCACATATTTGGAGTCACCCGACTGCTCATCGCTTAACCCTAAAACATCGAAAACCAATGTGTGATACGCTTCTTTCAAAGTGGTCAAATCCTGCTCCGTAAGGGTTTCTTTTCCCTCCACCAGCAGGTTGATGTTCCGAACCCAATCGAAAAGCACCGCAATGGCCACGGGGCTGTTCAAATCATCACTCAGGGCTGCAAGGGTGTCTTCTCTAAGCTTTTCAACCTCAAGGGTAGAAGAACCGGATGGCTTAATCTTGCCCAAGGCCCTACCTGCTGCCAATAGTCGTTCCAACCCCTTTTCAGCCGCCTGAAGCGCCTCATTAGAAAAATCGAGGGTGGAACGGTAATGCGCCTGAAGCATAAAGAAACGAATAGTCATGGGGCTATAGGCCTGCTCAAGCAGCTTGTGATTTCCGGTAAAGAGCTCCTCAAGGGTGATGAAATTACCCAACGATTTCCCCATTTTCTGTCCGTTGATGGTCACCATATTATTATGCATCCAATACCTAACCGCCTCTTTACCCCCGGCAGCAACGCTTTGGGCTATCTCACACTCATGGTGGGGGAATAGCAAATCCATCCCCCCTCCGTGGATATCAAAGGGCTCGCCCAAATACTTGGTGCTCATGGCCGAACACTCCACGTGCCAACCGGGAAACCCATCGCTCCATGGCGAAGGCCAGCGCATGATATGCTGTGGATCGGCCTTTTTCCAAAGGGCAAAATCAATGCTATTGCGCTTCTCATCCTGTCCATCCAGCTCGCGGGTCGATGCCAGCATATCCTCAATAATCCTACCTGACAGCTTGCCATAGTTGTATTTCTCATGGTATTTTTTTACGTCAAAATAGATGGAGCCATTGCTCTCGTATGCATATCCATGATCAAGAATTTGCTTTACCAACTCAATCTGCTCAATAATATGACCACTAGCCCTCGGTTCGATGCTTGGTGGCAGAGTATTTAGCAGGCGCATGGCTTCATGGTAGCTATGGGTATAAAACTGTACCACCTCCATGGGCTCCAGCTGCTCCAATCTGGCTTTTTTGGCAATTTTATCTTCACCCTCATCGGCATCATTCTCCAAATGCCCCACATCGGTTATATTTCGTACATACCTCACCCTATAATCAAGATATTTCAACAGCCTGAAAAGCAAATCAAAGGTAATAGCCGGGCGGGCATGCCCTAAATGCGGATCGCCATACACGGTAGGTCCACATACATATAGCCCCACATAGGGAGGGTTGAGAGGCTTTAACTCCTCTTTTTTTCTGGAAAGTGTGTTGTAAATGGTAATGCTCATGAAAATACTTTTTAAAAAAATCTAAGGTTGACGATCGTTTCCATCCAATTTACAAAGATAAGTTTTTAACTCTTTATTGCTGGCCAAATCCCTATAAGCTAACATTAAAATACATAGGCCTATAATACAGCACATTAAGAGGTCCTGAAAAAAGTAATGATATTAATCATCATTTTTTTAAAAACCTATTCTCAAATATTTCAGTTTAACCCACTATAATTACAAACCCAAAGTAAAGGGTACGATTAACAATCTGTCATAGAATTTAATGAATCTCACAATTATGAAAACTATAAAATATTTATCTGGCTTGGTTACACTGCTTATCGTTTTAACTAGTTTTAATGCCAATGCCCAGAAAGAAAAGTTGCAGACAGCTTTTATCTTCCAGCTTACCCGAATGATAGAATGGTGCCCCGATGGCAAAGAGGGGAATTTTGTAATTGCAATTGTTGGCGATGCACCAGCCCTTATGCAAGAGCTTTCTGCGCTAAACGGTCGAAGGATAGGAAGTCAGGCAATAGAGGTAAAAACATTCCAAAATGCGGATGCAATTGATAAGTCCAATATCCTTTTTGTACCCAACTCTGAATATGGTAACATAAAAAATATTTCCACTAAAGCCGATGGTACCTGCACGCTAATAATTGCCGAGAAAGAGGGTGCTGCCAACGCCAATGCAGGAATAAGCATTGTTTACAACCCCACAGAAGCTAAGCTGGAAATGGAAATAAATAAGGGTTACATGCGTAAACACTCGCTTAATGTTAACAATCAGCTATACAGCTTAGCCACTAAAACGTACTAAAAATCGGATTCTCGTCATGACAGTAAAATTCTCTCTTTCACGCAAACTACTGCTCGGATTTGGAGTGATTATCGGTCTTTTCATCATTCTATCTTCCATAACCTTTAGTATTCTTACCCAAAATGAAAGGATAAACAGAGCCCTTTCTAATCAGAATGCTCCTTCGGTAAGCAAGCTAACCGAGCTTCAGAACCTCATCTCCGAATCAAAGTTGTTAATGAAGAATTGGGTGTTTATTGATAAACTACCCAATACACCGGACAAGAAAAAACTCATGGAAATACATGATTTCTTGTACCCCGAGCTGATTAACCAGATAAACCTTTTGGCTGAAAACTGGAACGCTGAGGATAGGGCAGCCATTGAGGAACTCAACAAGACAATTACCAATCAGCTATTTGTTGACCATAAAACAGCCATGTCGCTGCTTAATACCTTTGACAGCTATAACGATTTTTTAGTGTTGATGGATGTAGAGGGTTTAATAGACGCCAATGGCCCTATTGTAACTACCACTGATGAGATTATTGATAGACTCTTCCTTTTAGTAAACAGCCAGAATAACGAGGCTTCCGAAGCCTACAATCGCATTGAGTCATCCTCCACTGTTTTTCGGATCTTTATTATTGTTGGAAGTATCCTAGTGGTGGTTATTGGGGTGTTTATTGCACTTTACATTACCAAATCCATCAAGCAATCGATCAATACCGCATCGGAAGCCATTTCGGGCCTTGCCGAAGGCAATTTACAGACCAGCTACAATATCTCCGGAAGCGATGAGGTAGCCAAACTACTCTACGACCTAAAGCAGATGATGACCACGCTGAACGATATTGTTATCCAAATTATTGACGGTACTGACGAAATAGCTGCTACCGGTACTGAGCTTAACGGGATAGCCCAAGACATTACGGACGGCGCATCTACTCAAGCGGGTAGCGCCGAAGAGGTCTCGTCATCCATGGAGGAGATGGTGGCGAATATTCAGCAGAACACCGACAACTCTCACAATACCAATAAGTTATCCCTGCAATTAGCCAAAGATATCGAAAAAATTGGGGTTGAATCGGAAAAAAGTATGGGTTCCATCAAAAAGATTGCCGAGAAAATCAGCATCGTCAACGATATAGCATTCCAAACCAACCTATTGGCTCTTAATGCTGCTGTTGAAGCGGCAAGGGCCGGAGAGCATGGTAAAGGATTTGCAGTGGTAGCTGCAGAGGTTCGTAAACTTGCTGAACGGAGCAAAATTGCTGCCGATGAAATTTTAATCCTTTCCAACGAGAGCGTTAGCAATACCGAATCTTCTGTTGAGCTAATCCGCAAAATTATTCCCGATATTAAGAAAACTTCGATACTTGTTCAGGAGATTACAGAGGGTAGTAACGAGCAAAGCCACGGTGCAGAACAGATTAACAACGCTATACAGCTGCTTAACAATGTAACCCAACAGAATGCTGAGAATGCCAATACGCTGGTAAACAGCTCAGAGAAGCTGAATGAAGCTTCCCTTAAGCTCAAGGAACTTATCGGTTTCTTTAATACTGAACATTCAGTGGCTCATACGTCCAAAACACCAGCTAAGCAGCAGAATCTAAAAGTGGATCAGCACAAAGGAAACACGAGCTTTGCGAAGGTTAAGGAAAACTTATCTCCTAACCCTTCTCACAAAGGGGTTAAGATTAACATGTCCGAAGGTACACGATCTAAAACAGATGAGGGTTTTGAACGGTTTTAGCAGTAGTATGGTTTAGTGATTATCTTTTCTCGTACTGCTCCCGATAGTAGACCTGATACTGACCCGTGACAATGGCGTTGAGCCATTGCTCATTTTGCAGATACCAGTCTACGGTCTTCTCAAGCCCTTGGGCGAAACCAATGGTTGGCCTCCAACCCAACTCGCCCATTATTTTTGAAGAGTCGATGGCATAGCGTAGGTCATGGCCTGCCCTATCGGAAACAAACGTGATCAGCTTTGCTGAATGTCCTGGCTCATGGCCCAATTTCTTATCCATAATTCGGCAAAGCTCCTTAACCAAATCAATATTTTGCCACTCATTATCGCCACCCACATTGTAGGTATCGCCCACCTTACCATTATGGAATATGGCATCTATCGCCGAGGCATGGTCCTCCACGTATAACCAGTCGCGCACATTCTCCCCTTTTCCGTAAACCGGAATAGGCTTACCGGTTTTAATATTATGGATAACCAAAGGGATTAGCTTCTCAGGAAATTGATTTGGCCCGTAGTTATTGGAGCAGTTAGAGATTACAACAGGTAAATTGTAGGTATGAAAATAGGCTCTTACCAAATGGTCCGAGCTCGCTTTGGATGCTGAGTAGGGACTCCGAGGGTCATAATGGGTTTTCTCGGTAAACCGCCCTGTTTTGCCCAAGCTACCATACACCTCATCGGTGGATACATGATGGAATCGCTTATTCACTAAATTGCTGCCCCAATGAGCACGTGCTGCATTGAGCAGCACAACAGTTCCCTCAATATTAGTTCGAACAAACTCCATGGGGTTTGAAATGGAACGATCCACATGAGATTCGGCTGCTAGGTGAATAACTCCATCCGCTTGGGTTTGGCTAAAAATCCGATCTACAGCTTCTGCATCGCAAATATCAGCTTTAACAAAACTGTAATTCGGTTGATGCTCTATATCCTTCAGATTTTCAAGATTACCTGCATAGGTGAGGCTATCCACATTCACAATCCGATAGTTTGGGTAACGGGTTACAAATCTTCGAACCACATGTGATCCTATAAAGCCCGCTCCTCCTGTAATTATAATTGACCTCATGAATCCCGATTATATTTTCCTGTATTTTTTCTCCCAAATCCACGCATTCCTAAGCGATTGCCCAAGTGGCGTTTGGGCCTTCCATCCCAATTCTTTCTCGGCTTTACCTGCATCGGCATAAATAGCCGGAACATCACCTGTTCGGCGTGGAGCATAGCTCCACTTGAGCTTAATGCCATTTGCCTCCTCAAAGGTTTCAATAATCTCTTTTACCGAAACCCCTTTACCTGAACCCAGATTAAATGCGTCGAGCTGCATAGGCGAATCCCCTTGAATTAATCGGGTTACCGCCTTTACATGCGCTTTGGCAAGGTCAACCACATCAATATAATCCCTGACAGCCGTCCCGTCGGGCGTGGGGTAATCATTGCCAAATACCTTAAGCTCATCCCTTATTCCTGCTGCTGTTTGTGTGATATAAGGAATTAGATTATTGGGTGTTCCTAAAGGTAACTCGCCAATCAGGCCGGATGGATGGGCTCCAATGGGATTGAAATAGCGCAACGAAATATTTTGAAAATAGTTGCATGTCAGCGCAAAATCGGCAATAATCTCTTCGCACATCTGCTTAGTTCGCCCATAGGGCGATGTGGTGGGGGTCATGGGCAAATCTTCGGACATGGGCAATAGCCCCTTCTCCCCATATATAGTGCATGAGGACGAAAAAACCAGCCTATTCACATCAGCCTTTTGCATGGCTTGCAATAGGGAAATTAAGGAGAGTAAGTTATTACGATAGTATTCCAACGGTTTATCAATGGACTCTTTAACCGCTTTAAATGCAGCAAAATGGATAACCGCATCCACATGGGGGTGTCCTAAAAAAATTTGGTTCAATTGGTTAATATCGGTGCAATCGGCACGATAAAAAATTGGTTTCTTTCCGGTGATTGCGGCTATTCCCTCTAAAGCAATGCTCTGGGAGTTCGAGAAATCATCAAGAATAATCACGTCATACCCTGCATTAAAAAGCTCAACCACGGTATGTGAGCCAATAAAACCGGTACCTCCTGTCACTAAAATTTTGCTCATACCCTTAATTCTACAATTTTACACCCCAAAATTCTTCTTAGGGTCTTACAAAGATAGCATGATAATTATGACAAAGTCTGTCCTTAGTACCGATTAGGATCAGTTGACTCAAGGAGTCGTACATTTTTGGCTACCACTTGACCCCGCTCATTCTCCGTGATGGTGAACTCTAACAGATCACCATTGTGAATGTCGTTAAAATCACCATCAACCACATCCTGATAATGGAAAAACACATTGTTGGGCGGAAACTGAATAAAGCCGTACCCATTGTTCATATTCATGGCTTTCCCCTCATACACGTCATCATTAGTTTCAATGGCAGTAACCCGCTTAGATTGGGTGTAATCGGAAAACTCGAAAAGGTTAGTTATTAGCTGACTGTTACTCTTGAGCCCTTTGTTGATGAGCTCATGCATGGCAATGGGATAGGTAACCTCTTGGATCAGATCTTGAGATGTACGGGTAACCACTTCGCGTCCCATATCATCGGTATACTCAAAGTCCCAGCTCAAGACCATAACTTTTGTCCCCAAGGAGTTAAGCTTGCGGATTAGTGGCACATAATCTCCATCGGAGGTGATTAGCACCACCACATTGAACCTTTTGTAGAATGCTTGTTCAAACGCCTCAAGCGCCAGCCAAACGTCAATCCCTTTCTCCTCCTTTTTCCCGCTTCGTTGGCGGATAGGCAGGTAATGGGTCACCACCCCCTCCGACATTAGAATGTCATCAAAAACCCTGTCATTGTACAGCTGGTTACCTCGTTGGCTAGCCTCCTGAGCGCTGATACGCCCCCGAAAATAGTGTGCTTCTATTACTTGACAATACTGTGGGGCAATCTCCTCCTCTTGTGCCACGAGCTGGCGTATAAAGCTGTGAAGACCCGCAATGTTAATTCTTTTACGCCTTGAGTGGAAGTAGTTGTAATAGTTGCTAACATGCAGAAAATAATTACCATCATAAAAAACGCCAATGCGTTTAAGTTCATGCGAATTGCTCATAATGATTTAAGAGATTTTAGTTAAAAAAATCTTTCTAAAATTGTCCGAAGAAGCCTTTACTTACTAATTGTATGCAACAATAACTATTTGATCTGGGTAACAATTTTGAATGAATTGCTAAAAAACTCCTTACAGTCAGTATTAGAATATTACATAATATTAAAGCAAATATAAGCATAATGGACGGTATCTTTGAAATACCCCTTAGATTTTTTTGTGATAGGGTGCCAAACACCTACTCCACCTATTTTATTCCCAACAGTTTAAATGATGGGTTCGATTGCGCAGGGCTAACTTTATTTTGGTTATCTTTGCAATCCATGTTTTTTCACAACCGACAAAATCAGTCTAATCTATTGATATTCAATCATACGTTTTATGGCAGAATTACAAAATCTTAACGCTATTGCATCGCAAGTTCGTCGCGATATTATACGGATGGTTTATGCACCCGCCAGCGGCCACCCGGGAGGCGCTCTGGGTACAGCCGACTTTTTTACAGCCCTTTACTTTGAGGTACTAAAAGCCAGCCCTGAAAACTTTACGATGGAAGGGAGTGGCGAAGACCTCTTTTTCTTATCCAACGGACACCTATCAGCAGTTTGGTACAGCGTTTTAGCACGTAGGGGCTACTTCCCCGTGAGCGAACTATCCACGTTTCGGTTGCTAAACTCGCGACTCCAAGGCCACCCCACCCCAGCCGATGGGCTCCCCGGTATTCGGATTGCCTCCGGTTCGCTGGGTCAAGGTTTATCGGTAGCCTGTGGGGCTGCACTAGGAAAAAAGTTGAATGGCGATAAGCATTTGGTTTACACCTTACATGGCGATGGTGAGCTGCAAGAGGGACAGATCTGGGAAGCCGCCATATTTGCAGCTGCCCGAAAAATAGATAACCTTATTGCCACCATTGATTACAACGGACAGCAAATTGACGGACCCGTTGATGTGGTGAGCTCATTGGGTAATCTTCAAGCAAAATGGGAGTCCTTTGGCTGGGAGGTGCTCAAGATGAATGGGCATGACATGACAGATATCATAAACGTATTTGCCAAGGCAAAAGCCCTTACTGGTAAGGGCAAACCCATAGCTATTCTGATGAAAACCGAAATGGGCATGGGTGTCGATTTTATGGTGGGAACC
>CAZKPD010000026.1:17568-23480 GCA_964554585.1 uncultured Rikenellaceae bacterium | reverse complement strand
CTTTTCGCACAGCTTCCTGGATATTGAACATCGTGCGGCCGCAACCCGGACAGGCAATAAACTCGGTTTTGGTGATGCGAACCCTTGATGCCTGCAAAATACCAAAGGCGATCTCCCTGATCAGCCTATGCGGAATAGTTTCGGCTGCCTCGAGCACGATACCATCGGCTAGCCCATCAATAAAGAGTGGGCCTGCAATGGCAGCTGAGATCAGCTGAAAATCCGAAGGATTTTTCGCTCCCACAGGAATTAAAATAATACACGGATTGCCAATGCTCAAAGCATGAAGATGGAAGAGCATATTCCTGATGGAGTAGATGGATCGCTCACTGCTGCCCTGCAGCAAAAGCATAGCCTGCGGATGGTTTAGGATCAAACCAAAGGTATCATCACTAACCGTATCAGCATCAACTCTAAGAAAATAATTTTCAGATGGTTCGTTAGTTTTCGTTTGCTCCAGCTCGACCAGTTTGTGCTTATCACTCGGTGCAGTACCAATTATGGGAAGTTGATTGCTATCGGGGAGTTCACCCCTTGCGATGTCATCCACTAAAAGAAAATCGGCTGCATTTTCAGCCTGTTCCCACTTTTTAGAATCGGCACAATAAGTCCAACCATATTGTTCTAAGAGAGAGTTGGTTAAGTGTGGTATCTTAGCAACTACAACCGGCGGGTTGTGCCCGCCAATTCCGTGCACCGGAGCAGTCTCCTTGCGGCTATACTCAAACGGATTTACTTTAACCTTTGTGGGAATAAAGGGTTTTGGGAGGTCTTCCCACCCATTGTATAGGTTTGCCAGGGTCTGGGCAACGGGAATCTCATTTTCGGGATCCTCGGTGAGCGAAACCCGAATGGTGTTGCCAATGCCATCCATAAGCAAGGTGCCAATGCCCACCGCCGATTTTATCCGTCCGTCTTCGCCCTCACCGGCTTCGGTTACGCCCAGATGAATAGGATAGTTCAAACCTTCGGCTTGCATCATGCTCACCAAAAGGCGAGTAGCCTGTACCATTATTCGGGTGTTGCTAGATTTCATGCTTACCACCACCTTATGGAATTGCTGCTTTTGGCATATACGTACAAATTCCATGGCGGCAATGGCCATGCCCTGAGGCGTATCGCCATACCTATCCATAATCCGCTTAGAGAGCGAACCGTGGTTAACCCCAATGCGAATGGCAGTATCGTGCTCCTTACAGCTGCCAATAAGGGTAGAGAACTGTTTTTCGGAGCTGATCAGCTCCTCATCATACTCCTGTTCCGTAAAGATATGGGTTGAACTGCGAGATTTATGGGAATAGTTTCCGGGGTTAATTCTCACTTTTTGAGCCACCTTGGAGGCGGCTAGTGCCACTTTGGGGTTAAAATGGATATCGGCAATTAACGGTGTGTGAATATATTTCCTAGAAAGCTCTTCCTTAATGATTTGCAGACTCTCAACCTCCTTTAGCCCTTGGGTGGTTAGACGAACCAATTCGGCACCTGCCTCAACAACCCTTTTGGTCTGCTCCACGCTCAGCTCAATGGCATTGGTGTTGGTATTGGTCATGGTTTGTACCCGTATGGGGTTAGTGCCCCCAATACCCACGCTGCCCACCTTTACCTCGGTCGTTTTTTTGGGGGTGCAGCCGGAAATGCTAAAAATGGAGTTTGTATTTGCAGTGCTCATTATTATTAGATCAATCTACATAAACCCTTCCCATATGCCTACACCCGAAAGGGTGCTTCGCTGGCAATCTGCGGGGACAGAAAAGTCTTGTAAGGTGAGGTTAACCCTTTTGGCTTCGGTAACTTCCGACACCTGAATGCTTCCATCGCCACGCCTAATTTGAACTTTGACGGGATAACCTTTCTCTAGCAGATTGAAGTACTGTTCCGAACTTTCAAAACTTGAAGCATAAGCTCCACCGGCCAGCTGATTTAGAAAATGGGCTAAATCCCGAAAGCTGAAATCTTTAGCTATGGGCAGATCTTTGGCAAGCCAAAGGCTTTCTAAAGGATAGGCATTCTCGAAAATATCGTATTTAACGGTGCTATAGCCTGCTACAGCATCTTTTTCGTGTACTCTCTCTACCGAGTAGGTTCTCATTTCCGGATTGGCAATAGGTGTGGTGGGAAATGTGTACTCTATCATGTCGTGGTACATAGCCCTTACCATTTCTCGGTCATCCTCAGGAACATGCAGTAGCTTTTCCTCAACCATAAGCTCCAGCTCAATACGAGCTTCCCGAATAAAATCGGCGGGAGAGCCCTCCCAATAGGTATTACTATTGCTGTTGATATATATGAGCTTATCCTCTTTCAGGTTAAATATGGTGGTCAGCTCTTGGTTTACCATTTTCATATATCCATCAAGGAGCATAACCTTCTCGGTTCGTTCATCCGACCCGCTCATGGACATAGAGTAATATCGGGTAGAGATTTCCCATCCATCCGTTCTGGCAGCACACGATGCAACGAGGAAAACAACGGCAATTAAAAGCTTTTTTAAATCCATTTTCAGGTGATTTTGTAGGTTGTAAAGGTATAAAAAAAGTGAGAGGCAAAAGCGCCTCCCACCTTGGAACTATATAATGAAAAATAAACGGTGACGTCTATTACATCATTCCACCCATACCTCCCATTCCGGGATTCATTGCGGGCATCGGATTTTCCTCTTTCTCGTCGGCCATTACACACTCAGTGGTTAGCATAAGTCCGGCAATGGACGAAGCATTCTCCAACGCAACGCGCGATACTTTTGTAGGATCGATTACACCGCTATTAAGCAGGTTTTCGTACTGATTGGTGTAAGCGTTGTAGCCAAAGTCGCCTTTACCTTCCTTAACCTTCTGAACCACAACCGAGCTCTCAAGTCCGGCATTGGCCACAATTTGGCGTAGGGGTTCTTCAATGGCCCGTTTCACAATGCGGATACCTGTGGTTTCGTCATCGTTGTTGCCTTTCAGGTTTTCTAACGCCTCAATGGAACGGATGTAGGCAACACCACCACCGGGAACAAATCCCTCTTCAACCGCAGCGCGGGTAGCGCTTAGGGCGTCGTCAACTCTGTCTTTCTTTTCTTTCATTTCGGTTTCGGTAGAAGCACCAACGTATAGAACAGCTACACCACCGGCCAGCTTGGCCATGCGCTCTTGCAGCTTCTCCCTATCATAATCGGAGGTAGTATTCTCAATTTGTACCTTAATTTGAGCTACGCGTTTGGCTATGTTGGCTTTATCTCCGGCACCGTTAACAATGGTTGTATTCTCTTTGTCAAGGGTAATTTTTTCAGCAGAACCCAGCATTTCCAGTTTGGCAGCGTCTAGGCGTAGTCCTTTCTCCTCTGAGATAACCACACCACCGGTAAGGATTGCGATATCCTCTAACATCTCTTTGCGACGATCGCCAAAACCGGGAGCTTTAACCGCTGCAATCTTCAGTGATCCACGGAGCTTATTTACTACCAGTGTTGCCAGAGCCTCACCGTCAATGTCTTCGGCAATGATTAGCAGCTCGCGGCCATTTTGAGCCACCGGCTCAAGAACCGGAAGCAGATCCTTCATGGTGGAGATTTTCTTATCGGTAATCAGGATAAGCGGGTTAACCAATACGGCTTCCATCTTATCGGGATTAGTGATAAAGTAGGGAGAGATATACCCACGGTCAAACTGCATGCCCTCAACTACCTCAACAGTAGTTTCAATACCTTTGGCCTCTTCTACGGTAATAACACCCTCTTTTTTCACCTTTTCCATGGCTTGGGCAATGAGCTTGCCTATTTCGGTATCGTTGTTGGCCGAAATGGTGGCCACCTGTTCAATTTTGGTGTAATCATCACCAATTTTTATGCTTTGCTTTTTAAGCTCTTCAACCACTTTTGCTACTGCCTTGTCAATACCACGCTTTAGGTCCATGGGATTGGCACCGGCTGTTACGTTCTTAAGCCCAACGCTTACAATAGCTTGAGCCAAAACAGTGGCAGTGGTCGTGCCATCACCTGCATCATCACCAGTTTTTGAGGCTACCTCTTTTACCAGCTGTGCTCCAATATTTTCCATGGCATCGCTAAGCTCAATCTCTTTGGCTACGGTAACACCATCTTTAGTTATTTGTGGAGAACCGAACTTTTTCTCAATCACCACATTGCGCCCTTTAGGGCCAAGGGTTATTTTAACGGCGTTAGCAAGCTTATCAACACCGGCTTTCAGGTTATCGCGACCCTCAATGTCGTACAAAATTATTTTTCCTGCCATAATTCAAAATATTTCAAGTTGTTATATTATTATCAAATGTGTTAAAAGGTCAAGTTATACTATCGCCAAAATATCAGCCTGTTTCATAATAAGGTAATCCTTACCATCTGTACTTATTTCAGTACCTGCATACTTACCGTACAAAACCACATCACCCACTTTAACTTCCATGGGGATATCTTTAGTTCCGGGGCCAACGGCCACTACAGTCCCTTTTTGGGGCTTCTCTTTTGCTGTATCAGGGATATAAATTCCGCTTGCGGTCTTCTCTTCGGCTTCCGAGGGCAATACAAGCACTCTATCGGCTAAGGGCTTAATTTTTACTTGTGACATATTACAATAAGATTTTTATGGTTAATAGATCTATTTTTTTCATGCATTGGTTATCGAAAGTTGTGCCAAATGGGCAAACTGCCGTTTTGCCCTACATGGTACTGCCAATCATTGGCCGATTTACAATTTTTTTGGTGAGACAAATTTCTTTAAAAGCTTTGGATGTGTTAATTTGCTTTGATTATCAGTTAGATGTGTGTGTTTTGGTGTATCAAAAAGAGCAAATACAAAAAGGGTGTCGGATTATGACATCCTGACACCCTTTTGTTAAAGTATTCGGTACGATTGCTGTTGTTGCAATCGTAAGGCTTAACTATTCGTCATCACCAGTATTGTCACCCGTTGGAAGGGGGAACTGTGGGATAGCGGTTGGATCGGGTACCGATTGGATCTGCTCTTCCAGTGCCGACTTTCTTTCAACAGTCGAGCTGCGTGGGATAGTGAATGAAGCCAATAGGCTAAGTACCAGTAAGCTGATGGCTAGCGTCCAAGTAGCCTTCTCAAGAAAGTCGGCAGTCTTGCGAACACCCATAACCTGGTTAGATGATGCGAAATTGGAGGCCAATCCACCACCTTTGGAGTTCTGTACCAGAACAATAAGAATCAGCAGTATGCTGGCAATGATAACTAGAATTGAAACAAGAAGATACATTACAAATGGTTTTAATGTTATTTACCCTGTTGGTTTTTTATTTTTTCAATTTGAACGGCAAAGTAAGCACTTTTATCCGGAAATTTCAAACATAACTTCTCGTAAATTAATATGGCTTTTTCATGAAGTCCTTGTTCGTTGTAAATTGAGGCCAGCGATTCGCTAATGGCATCGTCGGATTCAGCTATGGAATAGACCGAAATATCTTCAATAAATTCCGGAAGATCTTCCGGCCTATGCTTAGGCACAATTCTCGGATTAGCCTCGATGAATCGATCTATCAGCGTAGATTGATCGATGGGTTCATTTTTCTCTTCCGCTGCGGGGAGCTCCTCTTTAGGTTCTGTTAGTGGCACATGAGCCTCAACCATTGGGAGGTCGTCGTGTCGGTTAAATCGGCCAAAACCCACCGCTGCAAGCTGATCCTCATTGGAGAAACCCTCCGGGGTTTCGAGGGTGTAGAGGAGTGGGTTTACGTAAACCTCCTCATCGGTTTTGGGCTGTCGGGGTTGCGAGGGGTCTCCCAACTCTAGCAGATTAGTCTCGGTGAGCTGTGAGTTTTCGTGCTGAATTTCCGTTGCCGAGGGGTCTTGCAGAACCTCTTTTACCTCTTGTGTATCATCCAGTTGAAAAAACGAGTCGGCTTTTTGGGGTTGAATCTCCTTCGATTCAGAGGATACTCTTCTTACTTC
>CAZKPD010000026.1:12413-17544 GCA_964554585.1 uncultured Rikenellaceae bacterium | reverse complement strand
GCAGTGGGTTCAGAGATGGGATTTAATATAAGGTATAGGGTATGACGGTTGGGTGCTAGAGCAGCCACTCCGGGCAGAACCTTCTGGGAATCAGGGTTTAGGGTATTTTTTAGCCCAATCAACCGGAGCAAGCGTGCAGGATAAAAGTAGGGGTACTGCTCAATCAATTGGTTGAGCATCTCCAAACCTTTGTTGTCAATTAGGTCAGGGTTCTCTATAATACTATATAGCTTGTCTTTTTCCATTGCTACCAATTTGCCACCGCATTGTTAAAGATGTCCTCCACCAGCTTTTCAACGATTAGGGCAACCAGCTGCTGCTCTACATGTGAGAGCTGCTGCGAGCTGCTAAAGTCTTCGAAGTGGGTGAATGTTTTATCGTAACTTTTGGAGTGATCCAGGGCGTTTTCAAATCGTACCCTAACCGATATGGTTAACCTATTTTGTGCAGCCACCTCGTTGGCCTGAATGGCTACCGGGTTAACCTCATAGCGTCTGATTTCTCCCGAGAAGGTGAGATCACCAAAAGAAGGTACCACGTTTAAGCGGGTTTGGGTTACAAACTTATTGCGCAGCTCCTCCGAAAGCAGGTTGCTAAGGGTGGGGTTTACCATGGGAGCCAGATTCTGAAAATGCTCCACCGATACCGATTTTACATCGGGAGAGATGGAAGCCCCGGTAAAAGAGTAGTTAATTTTGCAGGATACCATTAGAATAATTACGCCCAAAGATATCGGTGTCAATGCCCTTTTGCGCATCAATCGCTTAACTCTTAATGGTGTGGTCTGCTCTTTAACTAATCTCATATTCCTTTATTTTTCGGTATAGTGTTCGCTCCGATATCCCCAGCTCTTCAGCTGCTTGGCGCCTATTCCCGTTATACTTCTCCAGCGCTTTTTTGATCATCTCTATCTCTTTATCCACAAGTGATAGCGATTCCTCTACAATCTCTTCGGTATCCTCAATAACGGCATGATCAGCACCAAATCCTTTCTGCTCAAAGGGAGTGGGCTGTGGTGTTTCCATAAAAGAGACTCCGTCGTCATACAGATTTTTGATAATCCCTACATTTTCAGGTTGGATATTGATGCCCGTCTCGCCGCTTTGCAGCATATCGTGAACTAACTTTTTAAGGTCATTCACATCGTTGCGCATGTCGAAAAGGATTTTATATAAAATCTCACGTTCACTGGAGAACGATGCGTCAGACACTCCTCCCTTATTGGAGATTAAGGCGGGTAATTTGCTATGGCTGTAGTCGGGCAGGTATTTGAGCAGTTTTTCGGGGGTGATTACCCGATTCTCTTCAATTACCGAAATCTGTTCGGTTACATTTTTCAGTTGCCTTACGTTTCCCGGCCATTTATAGTTTGTTAGTATTCTGCGAGCCTCATCATCTAAGCTGATGGTGGGCATACGATATTTTTGGGCAAAATCCGAAGCGAACTTTCTGAATAGTAGCGGAATATCTTCCGATCTTTCGCGAAGCGGAATAATGTGAATGGGTACCGTGTTGAGCCTATAGTAAAGGTCTTCACGAAATTTTCCGTTTTGGATGGCGTCAATTAGGTTTACATTGGTTGCTGCGATTACCCGCACATCGGTTTTTTGGGGTTTGGATGATCCCACCCGAATAAACTCTCCCGTTTCCAAAACGCGTAGAAGCCTAACTTGGGTCGATAAGGGGAGTTCGGCTACCTCATCAAGAAAGATAGTCCCGTTGTTGGCCACCTCAAAATAGCCTCTGCGGCTATCCAATGCTCCGGTAAACGAACCCTTTTCATGACCGAACAGCTCAGAGTCGATGGTTCCTTCGGGGATAGCCCCGCAGTTTACGGCAATGTAAGCGCCATGCTTTCGGGCGCTATACGAATGAATAATTTGCGGAAAAACCTCTTTCCCCGTACCACTTTCGCCGGTTATTATAACGGAAAGGTCGGTTGGAGCTACCTGTATTGCAATATCAATAGCCCTAGTGAGTCCGGGAGCATTCCCAATTATTTCAAAACGTTGCTTTATCCTTTGAATTTCTGCCGACATAAACCGTAAATATTAGTACTGACAAAATTACATATTTTAATTTTTTGCACCAATATTCCATGCATTAAAAAACGGATTGATACGCAAAGCGTTGTGCAGCGGCTTGGCAATTCTACTTTTGATACACCATTGGCAGTGGTATGTTTTCGTAGGCTTGGTTACGAAGCTGGGGGGTAAATCCTGCATCGGCAATGGCCTTTTGCATCCCAAATGCATCAATGGAGTGGCTGGCACCCGCTGCGGAAACCACATTCTCCTCAATCATTATGGAGCCCATATCGTCGGCACCTGCATGCAGGCATAATTGGCCTGTAGCCATTCCCATGGTTAACCACGAGGCTTGAATGTGCTTAACATTGGGTAACATGATGCGGCTTATGGCCACCATGCGAATATGCTCCTCAACCGAGGTGGAGGAGTGCACTCCCATGCCCTCTAGTTTAGTTCCTTTGGATTGGTATGGCCAGCAAATAAATGCCGAAAAGCCGATGGACTCATCAGGCTTTTGATCCTGTAAGGTCCTAATCTTTACCAAATGCTCCATGCGTTCCTCAATGGTCTCAATGTGTCCATACATCATGGTAGCAGTGGTTAACATACCCAAACGATGGGCTTCGCCCATAACTTGAATCCACTGATCTGAGTCGGGCTTTCCGGGCGATAGCTGCTTACGTACCCGATCCACTAAAATTTCGGCTCCTCCCCCGGGCAAGCTTTCCAAACCTGCCTTGCGAAGCTCTTGGAGAACCTCTAGGGTAGACAACTTTTCGAATCGGGCAATATGCGCAATTTCGGGAGGGCCCAGAGCGTGTAGTTTCACTTGTGGGTATTCCCGTTTTAGCGCAGTAAAAAGGTCAACATAGAATGCCAATCCCAACTTTGGGTGTAATCCGCCCTGTAACAATAGCTGGTCTCCGCCCAGCTTGAGCAGCTCTTCTATCTTTTCCCTGTAGCTATCCAATGTGGTGATGTAAGCCTCGGAGCTGTGCAAACCACAATGAAAGTTGCAGAACTTACAACCGGCAATACACACATTGGTAATATTCACATTCCTGTCAATTTGCCATGTAACCACGTTGCCCGGCACATGGAGCGTTCGTAGCCGATGCGCAATAAGCATTAGCAGCTCAAGCGGTGCATTTCGAAAGAGTGATGCACCCTCATGAATGGTAAGGTTTTCGCGATTTAACGCTTTTCGTATAGTTTGAGTAAATTCCATGGCATAGCTAAAATAGTCCTGCAAAGATATGGAAAGGGATTAATTTAGTGAGGCGAATCGCAAAATGAACTTGTGGGGAGTCGGTAGATGTTATGCTCAAATTATTATCTTTGTAGGTTTAATGGGAAGTACCAGTAGATTTGATGTGGTATCCCTAATTTATTTACTATATGATTGAAGACAAAGTAGTTGTAGGAATAACCCAGGGGGATATCAATGGGATTGGTTACGAGGTAATCATTAAAACGTTATCAGATCCACGGATCAACGATTGTTGTGTACCTGTAGTGTATGGTTCTCCAAAGGTGGCAGCCTACCATCGTAAAGCTATAGATTTTAGAAATTTTAACCTGAATCAGGTTAAAGACATCAACGAGATAAACTCCAAGCGCTCCAATATTATCAACTGTATGGACGATAATGTTCGGGTTGAGCTGGGTAAAAATACCGAGTTTGGTGGCGAGGGGGCCATTCAGGCACTGGATGCTGTTGTAGCCGATATGAAAGCAGGAAAGGTGGATGTGCTTGTTACATCGCCCATCAACAAGCAGAATGTGCAAACAGAAAATTTCAAGTTCCCCGGTCATACCGAGTATTTGGCCAATGTTTTTGGTTCGGGCGATAAGCTTATGCTCCTAGTGAGTGAGCTGATGAGAATTGGTGTGGTGACCGGACACATTCCTTTGTCCCAAGTTTCTAAGACCATTACGCAGGAGCTTATACTTCAAAAGCTAAGGGTCTTAAACCAAAGTCTTATTCAGGATTTCGGAATTGTAGGGCCTCGCATTGCCGTTTTAGGGTTAAACCCCCATGCAGGCGACGGCGGAGTGCTGGGAACAGAGGAGCAAGAGGTGATTATTCCGGCCATTAAGCAGGTCAATCAAGAAGGGATTGAAGCGATGGGACCTTATGCAGCCGATGGCTTTTTTGGCTCGGAGAGCTTTATGCGTTTTGATGCAATTTTAGCCATGTATCACGATCAGGGGTTAGCACCATTCAAAGCCCTGTCATTCGACAGTGGAGTGAACTATACCGCCGGCCTCCCGTTTGTGCGTACCTCTCCTGCCCACGGAACTGCTTTTGAGATAGTAGGGCAGGGAGTTGCCTCAGAGAACTCCTTTAGGAGTGCCCTTTTTCTGGCTCTCGATATTTTTAAGAACAGGCAGGCCTATGCCGAAATGACCAAGAATCCGCTTAAGGTTTCAAAAAACAGCAAATAGAAATACGAGGCTATGTACGAATTTATTGGTGGACGTATTGCAGAGCTAACCCCTGCGAATGTGATTGTTGAGACTGCAGGAATAGGGTATCAGATCAATATCTCACTGAATACCTTTGCCCAGCTCGAAAACAAAAGCGAAGCCATCCTCTATACCCATCTTGTGGTGAGGGATGATGCACATCTGCTTTACGGTTTTTTTACAAAAGAGGAGCGAGAGCTGTTTAGGCACCTCATAACCGTTTCGGGGGTGGGAGCAAGTACTGCCCGAATAATCCTCTCCTCCTTTTCTCCCGATGAGCTTACTATGGCTATTGCGCAGGGAGATGTTAACCTGTTGAAACAGGTTAAAGGGATTGGACTTAAAACGGCGCAGCGTATTGTGATTGACTTGAAGGATAAGATTGCAAAAGGGGGAGCAGAACAAGATATTTTTGCGGTTTCAAGCAATACCATTCGCCACGAAGCGTTATCTGCATTAGTTATGTTAGGTTTTTCGAAAGCTGCTGCCGAGAAGGTTATTTCGCAAGTGCTTAAGCATAATCCCAATCAAACGGTTGAAGGGATTGTAAAAGATGCGCTTAAAGGGCTGTAAATTAGTACCACTTAGAAGGGTTTTGTCTTGAGAAATACGGAAAGATCTATAGTTAAAGT
>CAZKPD010000026.1:12021-12403 GCA_964554585.1 uncultured Rikenellaceae bacterium | reverse complement strand
GTCTTTTTAGGCCTAGGAATACTTTGGCTGTTTTGGGGCATTATGCCAGCTCGCGCCACGGGAGTATGGTCGGATAGTTTTGTATCTTTTGCGGATACTACGGTATTGCCCTACCCAATTCCCCAGAATGAGGATGATCAGGGGAGCTCTCCGTTCTATATGTCGCTTCCACAAAATATTACCACAGAGGTAATCTATGATGCTGCCTCAAAGCTTTACACCATATACTATAAGATAGGAAACATTAATATTCGTCCTCCTAAGGTGATGAGTGAGGCCGAGTACCGCCAGTTTCAGTTTGAGGAGTCCATGCGAAACTACTGGCACGAAAAACAGCGCGGTGAATCGGGAGCCCGTGGGTCCGGGATTTTACCCAGCCTGC
>CAZKPD010000026.1:7894-12011 GCA_964554585.1 uncultured Rikenellaceae bacterium | reverse complement strand
AGGTGGGTGGAGAGACTTTCGATCGAATTTTTGGGAGTAACGTAATTGAGATTACCCCACAGGGGTCGGCAGAGCTCCTTTTTGGGATTACCAGCACTAGAACGGATAACTACGAAATTTCGGAGGAGATGAGAAAGAATACCACCTTCGATTTTCAGTCAAAAATTCAGATGAATGTCACCGGGACCGTTGGTGAGAAGTTGCGCATGGAGGTAGACTATAATACTGAGGCTACCTTTGATTTTGAGAATAATGTAAAACTCGAATATACCGGTTTTGAGGATGAGATTATTCAGAAGATTGAGGCCGGGCACGTTTCATTGCCGCTACCCGGAACCCTAATCTCCGGAAGCCACAGCCTATTTGGGATAAAAACCCAGCTCAAATTCGGTCGGTTAACGGTTACCAGTATCTTTTCAAAACAGAATAGCCAGAGCCAAGTGGTAGAGGTACGAGGAGGAGCGCAATCCCGTGAGTTTTCAATTCAGGCCGATGAGTATGAGGCCAATAAGCACTTCTTCTTATCGCACTATTTTTATGATAACTACAACCGTTCTCTCCAGAATCTGCCCATAATCAATAGCGGTGTGAACATTACTCGCATGGAGGTTTGGATTACCAACAAACGAAATAATTTTGAGGAAACCAGGGATGTTATCGCTTTTCACGACTTGGGAGAAAATCAACAGAATATCTATGCTCCTCACCTGTTCTCGCAGCAATATGGAGGACAAAATCAGAATCCCGATAATGAGCTGAACAATCTGTATGCACAGATGACCGGGCCCTATGTGGGGATTAGGGATATAGCCAATGCTTCGCAGATTCTCTCGGGATTGTCCAATTTTAATGGTGGGGTTGACTACGTAAAGCTGGGTAACGCACGCAAGCTTAATTCTTCCGAGTATACCATTAACCTGCAGTTGGGCTATATCTCAATAAACACATCGCTCAATGGCGATGAGGTGCTTGCCGTGGCCTATGAGTATACCATGGGGGGTAAAAGCTTTCAGGTGGGTGAGTTCTCTACTGATGGGATCACCTCTCCCGATGCGCTGATCGTAAAATTGCTTAAGGGTACAAATCTGTCGCCTCGCTTGCCCACCTGGAACCTGATGATGAAGAATATTTATGCCATGAACGCCTACCAGGTGGATAGGACCGAGTTTAACCTGAATATTCTTTTTCAGAACGACCAAACCGGAACGTCACTCAACTACCTCCCGGAGGGGAATGTGGCCAATATCCCGTTGCTTACCGTACTTAACCTCGACAACCTGAATAGCAATATGGATGTCGGGCCCGATGGGATGTTCGACTTTATTGAGGGTGTTACCATTAACTCCACCAACGGGCGAATTATTTTTCCGGTATTGCAGCCCTTTGGGAAAGATTTGGCCAAAAAGATTGGCGACCCCGATTTGATTGAGCGTTTTGTGTACCAAGAGCTATACGATTCAACGCAGACAAAAGCCCGTCAGGTAGCCGAAAAGAATAAGTTTAGCTTAATGGGTTCATACCAGTCCTCATCGGGTTCAGAAATATCCCTTAATGCATTCAACATTCCCAGAGGTTCAGTGGTAGTAACTGCCGGAGGAGCAAGGCTGGTTGAGGGATCAGACTATACCGTTGACTATATTATGGGAACGGTAAAAATTATTAATCCGGCCTATCTTGAGTCGAACACTCCTATTCAGATTTCGGTGGAGAGCCAAAACCAGTTCGAACTACAGTCAAAAACGCTGGTAGGCTCGCATTTTGACTATAAAATTTCAGACAAGTTCAATTTGGGAGCCACCATACTCAACCTAACCGAACAGCCTTTCACCAGTAAGGTGAGCTACGGCAATGAGGCCATCAGCAATACCATATGGGGGTTAAACACCTCTTACCAAACCGAGTCGCCCTTTATAACCAAAATGGTAGACTTTTTACCGTTTATTGAGACCAAAGAGAAGTCGACCATTACCATTGATGCGGAGTTTGCCCATTTTGTTCCCGGACACTCTAGAGCCGTAGGGAAAGGCGGAACCGTTTATATTGATGATTTTGAGGGGAGCAAAACCTCCATCGACCTTAGGGCATGGTATGTTTGGTCGTTGGCCAGCGTACCGCAGCATCAGCCTTCGCTGTTCCCTAATGCACATCTTTCCAATGATTTGCAGTACGGTTACGACCGTGGTTTACTGGCTTGGTATTCCATTGATCAGATTTTTTTACGCAACAAATCGATGACCCCCGGGCATATCCGTCGGGACCCCAACACCCAAAGCAGTCACTTTGTGAGGGAGATTTTGGAACGTGAAATCTTTCCCAACAGGCAAACACCCCAAGGATTGCCCACTAATATCCCGGTGCTAAACCTTGCCTTTTATCCCAATGAGAGAGGCCCCTATAACTACAATACAGACAACCTTGATGCCGAGGGATTCTTTGATAATCCGAAGAGCATGTGGGGAGGGATTACCCGCCCAATTACCCAACCCGACTTTGAGGCAGCCAACATAGAGTATATCGAATTCTGGTTGATGGATCCGTTTGTGTACGATTCGTTACATGCCGGAGGAGATCTCTATTTCAACCTAGGAGAAATTTCTGAGGATGTGCTCAGGGACGGGAAACGAACCTTTGAGAGCGGATTGCCCACATCGGAGCTTATTCTGAATGTGGATACCACGGCTTGGGGACGTGTGCCTACCGTGCTGTCACTGCTCAATGTGTTTGATAATGACCCCGGAACGCGCCGTTTTCAGGACGTAGGCCTTGACGGGTTACGTGATGAGGATGAAAGGAGCTTCTTTAACGGTTACCTTGAAACTCTGAGGAATAAGTTTGGAGAATCGTCATCGGCCTATATCAATGCGCTTAAAGACCCTTCCAACGATAACTATAGGTACAGCCTTTCGAGCATTTACGATGAACTTGAAACGGGAATCCTTGATCGGTATAAGAAGTACAACAATACTGAGGGGAACTCAACACCCGATGGCTACTCCACTCCCGATGGGATTATTGAGCCTCACTCCACTTCTAACACTCTTTTGCCTGATGGCGAGGATATTAACGATGACTCTAACCTGAATGAGGAAGAGATGTACTACCAGTATCGGATATCGTTGAGACCCCAGGATTTGGAGGTAGGATATAATTTTGTAACCGATAAGGTATCCTATACCGCCACATTAGCCAATGGCGAAAAATCGAATATTCATTGGTACCAGTTTAAAGTACCGCTTACAGATTATGAGACGAACTATGGAGGGATTCAGGATTTTAAATCCATCCGTTTCGTTAGGATGTTCCTCAAAGATTTTTCCGATACCATTATCCTCCGTTTTGCCACCCTTGAGCTGGTTCGTGGCGAGTGGCGCCGGTATACTCGTGCATTGCTTGAGGGTCAAGAGGGAATGCCTGGCTCCGATATGCCCCAAGGGACATTTGAAGTGTCGGTGGTTAACATTGAGGAGAATGATAAGCGTACGCCTGTAAACTACGTGCTACCCCCGGGTGTAACCCGAATGCAAGACCCCACACAGCCACAGCTAACCATGCTCAACGAGCAATCCATGGAGCTTAAGGTTATCGATTTGGCCGATGGCGATGCACGCGCTGTGTTTAAGAATGTGAACTACGATATGAGGCAGTACCGGAAGATGATGATGGATATTCACGCTGAGGAAATTCCCGGATATTCGCTGCAGGATAACGAGCTTTCTGTATTTGTGAGGCTGGGAACCGACTATAGCAACAACTACTATGAGTACGAAGTTCCGTTGGTGCTTACCCCTCCGGGTCATTATCAGGATAGCCGTGAGCGTGATAGGGAAATTGTGTGGCCGAAAGATAACATTCTGGATATCACTTTAGAAGATCTTACAGAGGTTAAGTTGCAGCGAAATGATGAGATGCGTCAGGCCGGCTCTCTGATCAACTACAGTACAGTGTACACTGTTCAAGATGGGAATAGAAAAATAAGGGTTACCGGTAACCCCTCTTTGAGCAACGTAAAGGTGCTTATGATTGGGGTTAGAAACCCCAAAGGGAGCAGGCAGGATGATGACGGAAGCCCCAAATCGGGTGTGATTTGGGTAAATGAGCTAAGGCTTACCCAGTCCGA
>CAZKPD010000026.1:0-7884 GCA_964554585.1 uncultured Rikenellaceae bacterium | reverse complement strand
TAACGCTCGAATGGCTGCAAAATTGGCCGATTTAGGGTCTATAACCGTTTCGGGAACAACCATTAAGCCGGGGTTTGGTTCTATCGAGTCAAAGGTGAGTGAGCGGAGCTTAGAGGATTTCTATCAGTACGATGTGAATTCAACCATTCAGCTGGGCAGATTCTTTCCTAAGGACCTAGGGGTGAGCATCCCGCTATTCGTTAGCTTTTCCGAATCGTTTGCCAACCCGGAGTACAACCCCATTGATGAGGATGTAAAACTTAAAAAAACGCTAGAGAATACATCCACGAAGGCAGAACGCGACTCCATAAAGCATTTGGCACAGGATTATGTTCGGCGCAAAAGCGTAAACCTAACCAACGTGAGGATTAATAAAACCGGGAGCAAACCGCACATGCTCAGCTTAGCCAACTTTGCTGTTAGCTACTCGTTTAACGAAAACCTCTCGCGAAATATTACAACTGAAGAACGGATACAGCGCAATGTTCGCGGCGACTTTACCTATACCTATAATACCAAGGCCAAGAATATTGTACCGCTCAAAAATGTTAAGGCCAAATGGCTATCCAATCCATACCTCCGGTTAATCAAAGATTTTAACTTTAGCTATATGCCCAGCCAGTTCTCTTTTAGAACGGAGCTAAATCGTTCCTATTTAGAACAGCAGCTGCGCAATATAGAGTACCCCGACTTCAAGCTGTTGCCCACCTATTCCAAAGATTTTCTTTGGAACAGGGTCTACTCCTTTAACTGGGATCTTACCCAGTCGCTTAAGTTCGATTTCAGTGCAACCAATCAGGCACGAATTGATGAGCCCGAAGGGCTTGTAAATAGGCATAAAGATCCGGAGTTGTATAAGGTATGGGAGGATGAGTTGTGGACCAACCTAAAGAATTTTGGGCGTAACACCAACTATAACCATCAGTTTAACCTATCGTACAATATTCCTATAAATAAGCTCCCACCGTTTAATTGGATTACTGCATCGGCTCGTTATACCGGTAGTTTTAACTGGCAGGCAGGACCCTTATTGCCCGATACCAGCCAGTTTGATCCCGGGAACACGATTCAGAATGCCAATACCATTCAGCTTACCTCTCAGCTAAACTTTGTATCCTTGTACAACAAGAGCAATTGGCTCAAGGGGATTAACCAAAAGTTTGATCAGTGGGGTCGGGGAGTTCCTCCTAAGAGGAGCTATAAAACGGTAACATACGAGCAATTAGGTGTGCGGCTTCGCCCCAACCTACTGCGATCCATTAACCACAATCTAAAAACCGAGGATGTAAAGGTAAAAGTGTATAACTCTGAAGGGCAAGAGATTCAGGTTGATATGAATGTTCGATCCGATAAGCGTATTACCATAAAAACGGATCAATCCATTGACGATGTTAGGGTTGTGGTTGAGGGTAAAGTGGCAGAAAAAGAGAATATTGCCCTTCTCATTCTACAGGGAACCACAAGGGTGCTTATGGGAGTCAAAAACCTGAGCGCATCGCTTTCGCAAACCAACGGCTCCTTACTGCCCGGCTACAAACCCGAAACACAGGTTTTTGGTCTCGACAGCCGGTCTAGTGCGCTATCCCCGGGCATTCCTTTTGTTCTGGGATGGCAAGACCCCGATTTGGCATGGAAAGCTGTACGTAACCAATGGCTAAGCTCCGATTCAACCATAAATTCGCCCTTTGTCCTTTCAAGTAATCAGAATATCCAAATCCGCTCAACCATAGAGCCCATACCTAATCTGAGGATTGAGATTAACGGCAGCCGAAGCATGACCAAGAACAAGAACGAATACTATTTGGCCAATGAGTTTGGTGTGTTTGACAGCTACAGTCCGATGACCTCCGGGAATTATAGCATTAGTATTATTAGTATTCATTCGGTCTTTGAAAAATCGAACAAGAATAATGATTATATGAGCGAAACCTTTGAAAGGTTTAAGAATAATCGTTTAATTATTGCAAATCGCTTGGCAGACGGACGACCGGAAATGGGCAATACGGAACCGCCAATTGGACAATCAGATATTTTTCCCTATGGCTATGGTCAGCTCAGTCAGGAGGTTCTTTTCTATTCGTTCCTGTCAGCATACACAGGTGTTTCGCCCGAGAAGATCGAGCTAAACTACTTCCCGCTAATCCCCATGCCCAACTGGCAGATTACCTATGATGGCCTTTCAAAGTTGAGGGCTTTTAAAAAGATGCTACGCACCTTTACTATCCGTCATACCTATCGTTCTACCTTTTCCATTGGTGCGTTTAACTCCAATTTGGATTATAGCCCCGAAGAGGATGGGTTAAGCTATATTTTAAACTTGCAGAATAACTATATCCCTGAGTTCGATATTTCTAATGTGTCGGTAAATGAGCAGTTTAGCCCACTTATCAGCCTCGATGCTACATGGACAAACAGCATGACCAATAGGGCTGAGGTTAGGAATTCTCGAACTATAGCTATGAGCTTTGCCAACAATCAGGTTACCGAGAATAAGAGCTGGGAGATAATAGTTGGGTCAGGTTACCGCTTTGAGGATGTGCCACTTATGATAGGATCCGCAGGTGGAGGAACCAAAACTATTAAGAGTGATTTAAGGGTAAATGCTGATTTTAGCTATAGGAACAACTATACCATTATTCGTAAATTGGTTGAGAATACCAACACTCGATCGGCAGGACAAAATGTGATATCCTTGAAATTGTCGGCTGAGTATGTGGTAAGCGAGCAGGTAACCATACGCATGTTTTTCGATAGGGTGGTGAATAAACCGTTGGTTCTCTTGTCGTACCCCACAGCCAATACCAGTTTTAGCTTAAGATTTACAATGATTTAATTGACACACCTCTTGCGGAAGGATCCAAATGGACTATCTTTGCAGGAAAGTTTTAGAGAAAAAGCTTATTTTTGTAGTTCAAATTATAATTTTACTAATTCTTAAAGTTTGTATATCATGAATTTTCCTGAAAATCTGAAGTACTCTAAAGATCACGAGTGGATTAGGGTTGAAGGCAACGAGGTAGTAGTTGGTATTACCGAATTTGCACAAGATCAGCTTGGCGATATCGTTTTTGTTGAGATTGAAACCGAAGGTGAAACCCTTAATAAAGAAGAGGTGTTTGGTACCGTTGAGGCAGTTAAAACCGTATCCGACGTGTTTATGCCTGTTTCGGGTAAGATTATTGCTTTTAACGAGAAGTTGGCTGATGCGCCCGAGACCGTTAATAAGGATCCTTATGGCGAAGGATGGATGATCCGTATCGAGATGACTAATCCCGCCGAGCTGAACGAACTTCTTACCAGCGCACAGTACGCAGATTTGGCTCAGTAGTAGCCGTATGTTCTTAAAATAAACCCAAGGGATACAATAAGTTGTCAGTCTCTTGGGTTTTTTATTATTCAATCATGCTCCTTGAGTAGGGTAACTGCTCAGATAAATGTGTGTTTTTTAAATAATTATTTCAAAAAAAGGCTTTTCCTCTTCGATATTTCTTAATTTTCGCGGTAATAAAAGTGATCGGTTATGAATACGTTGAAAATCTCTAAAGATAAAATTCGCGACTATCTCTCCAATAGATTGGCCAACAATATCCTGAATTCAGGGATTGAAGACCTGGCCACAGTTTTGAGGTATAATGCATTGGGGGGATACGATGGACTTGACGATTTTGACCTGTTTGAGAATCTAGTGGCTGCTCATCCTGAGCTGGAACTGCTATTCTTGGCCGAATCCGATGAGGACTCCATATACGTGGCTGTTAAACCCCAATACAAAGACGATGAGGACGCTGTGCTCATCGATATGCAAAGAGCAATTCAGATCATCGTCTAACTTCGGATTTTTCCAAAAACTTACCCATGAAAGGTTTTAAACGTTTCTTGGCCTCACCCATGCTGATGGCCGTGCTTATTGTTGTATTTGCCGTATCGTGTGCCCTTGCCACTTTTGTTGAAAACGATTTTGGAACTCGAGCAGCTTGGGCTTTGGTTTACCATTCGTGGTGGTTTGAGCTGGTTATGCTGCTGTTGGCCGCCAATTTTTTGGCAATGATTTTTACCCGAAAGCTGTACGCTAAAGCCAAATTCCCCATTATGCTATTCCATTTGGGATTTGTGATAATTATTTTAGGAGCAGGCATAACCCGTTACACAGGGCAAGAGGGAATGATGCATATCCGTGAGGGGCAAACCAAGGGATGGTTTAGCTCAACCGATAAATGGATCAGCATTTACCACAATGGCAAATCGATAGCCGCGCATAGTGTAATGCTAACGCCGGTCTCAAAAAACAGGTTTTCCAAATCAGTGAGCATCAGTAGTCGTAAAGCCGAGGTTAGGCTGCTCAATTTTATTCCGCATGCCATAGAGCGGATTGAGAATGACCCGCATGGGCAGCCCATGGTGCTACTGTACTTAGTTTCGCCTTTACAAAGCCAATCGGTATTGGTTAAGCCCAACCATCCGTTAAGGGTCAACGGCATAAGCGTTGGCTTTAAGTCCGATGGGCAGGACTATACCCTGGCCTTAGAGTTTAACCGCGGAGCGGTTTTGGTGCATTCATCGGTGCCCGTTGAGGCGCTCTCCATGGGCAGTGAAGGAAGGGAGCAGCTAACCCTTGATGAGCCCTTTGTGCTAACCCCCCAAACGCTCTATGACATTGGAGAGCTGAAATTGGCGCATGGCGGCCATTGGGAAATGGGAATGGTGAAAATGGTGTACAATCCCGATTCTCGTACCGGTGGAACCGATGCCATTGCCCTGAGGGTTAAGTATGATGGCATTGAGCGCACCATTTATGTCCCCATGTCGGGGGCAGATGATATGCCTGTTTATGAAGATTTTAACGGCGAGCAATTGGGTTTTCATTATGGTTCAATGCGGATTGATCTACCCTTTGAGCTTAAGCTCAATCAGTTTGTGCTGGAGCGTTACCCTGGTTCCGACAGCCCTTCATCCTTCACCTCACATGTTCAAATTATAGATACTCAAAAGGGTGTCGAAAAGCCCTTTAGTATTTTTATGAATAATATCCTTAGCTACAGCGGCTATAGGTTTTACCAAAGCTCTTACGACGAGGATGAGCAGGGCACTTACCTCTCGGTAAATAAAGATTTTATGGGAACATTGGTAACCTACCTCGGCTATTTGGTACTGACCATCGGTATTGTTGGTTCGCTCTTTTCGCGCGGAAGTCGTTTCCGTAAGCTCATTCAAAAACCCGCTTCTACCGCTCTGGTTGCGATGTTGCTTTTTGGAGCCGGTCCACTGTTTGCGCAAGAGGCTGCTCCCGTCATTTCCCAGCAACATGCCTATGAGTTTGGTGCTCTTCTAACGCAAGACAAGGGTGGGCGTATAAAACCCATTTCCACCCTTTCGGGTGAGGTGCTGCGTAAGCTAAACCGTTCCACCAAGTTCCAAGGGCAATCGCCCGAACAGGTTTACTTGGGTATGTCGGTATTTCCCGATTACTGGCAGCATACTGCCATGATAAAGGTAAAGAATAAGGAGCTCACCGCTCTGTTGGGCATTGAGGGTAACAAAGCAGCATTTGTCGATTTTTTCAACCACGGGGTAGATGGCTCCTATAAGCTTAGTAGGTTTGTGCAGGAGGCTTTTGCCCAAAAGCCTGCACAGCGCACTGCATTTCAAAAAGAGGTTATTAAAGCTGATGAGAAGGTGAATATCCTCTACATGATCTTTTCTGGGCAGATGGCCCGTATTTTTCCATCGCCTAATCATCCGGAGAATTTATGGCTTTCTATGGATGATGCCTCTAAAGATTTGGATACGCTCTATATAAGCCGCTTTTCGACGGCCTATTCGCAGTATGTGGTGAGCGTAAGAAATGCTGCGCAATCAGGCAGCTGGAGCGCTCCCTCAAAGCTGTTACAAAGGATTGATGGGATTCAGCAGCAGTATGGCGGAGAGGTGTTGCCCAATTCGCCAAAGGTGAGGGCCGAGCTGCTATCCAATAGGCTGCTGATTTTTGAGCGGCTCATCCCGCTTTATGGCATTACGGGTTTTTTACTGCTCCTTATCGTCTTTTTACAAATTTTCACTACCCGTCAGCAGGCAAGGGGTGTGATGCAGCTTTTTAGGTGGGTGCTGATATTTGGGTTTGCAGCGCAAACCTTTGGCATAGCGCTTAGGTGGTATATTGCCGGCAGGGCTCCACTGAGCAATGGCTACGAATCTATGGTTTATGTGGCGTGGGCTGCCATGCTGGCCGGGTTTATTTTTGCCCGTCGGAATAGGGTGGTACTGCCTGCCACGGCGTTGCTGAGTACACTTATCCTATTCGTAGCGCATCTCTCGTGGATGGATCCGGAGATTACCAATCTGGTTCCGGTGCTTAAATCGTACTGGCTAACCATCCACGTGGCGGTAATTACCGCCAGCTACGGTTTCTTTGGGTTGGCCGCTATTCTGGGACTATTTAACATCCTACTTTACGCTTTTCAAAACCAAAAAAATCATACTGCCTTAAATGCGCATATTGAGAGTATCTCTGTGATCAATGAGCTTAACATGACGTTGGGCTTGTACCTGCTTACCATCGGATCCTTTTTGGGTGCTGTGTGGGCCAACGAGTCGTGGGGCCGATATTGGGGGTGGGATCCCAAAGAAACTTGGGCACTTATCACCATGCTGGTTTACGCCTTTGTACTTCACATGCGGTTAATCCCATCGTTTAAGTCAACCTTTGCGCTAAATCTGGGCTCTCTGGTGGGTATCGGAGCTGTGCTTATGACCTATTTTGGGGTGAACTACTACCTGTCGGGATTGCACAGCTACGCCGGGGGCGATTCCATGCCCTTCCCCAAATGGCTGATTGCCATAGCGATTGGAGTGCTGGTATTGAGCTTTTATGCTTGGTACAACAGCAAACGGGTAGCGCCGTCGCATCCTGTAGATGCAAAATCAAAAACGAAACAATAAGGCCGATCGGCTGTTTATCATCTGCATAATACTTTAAAAACTGTGCTTATGGAAAGTTTTGAGTTTTATAATCCGGTTAAAATCCTTTTTGGCGAGGGTAAGATAGAGGCGATTGCCCATGAGATTCCCGTTGATGCTGTGGTAATGATGACCTATGGCGGAGGGAGCATTAAAAAGAATGGGGTTTACCAACAGGTGATGGATGCCCTTAAAGGGCATAGGGTGGTTGAATTTGCTGGCATTGAGCCAAATCCCGCTTACGAAACGCTTATGCAGGCAGTGAAATTGGCACGATCGAATGGGGTTACCTACCTGCTGGCTGTGGGAGGAGGTTCTGTTATTGATGGAACCAAATTTATTGCCGCAGCCGTTCCTTTTTCCGACGATCCTTGGAACTTGGTTATGGGCGGCAAAAAGGTGGTTATTGCTCAAGCGTTGCCCATAGGCACTGTGCTTACGCTTCCCGCCACAGGGTCGGAGATGAACTCCGGTGCGGTAATCAGCCGAAAAGCAACCAAAGAGAAGTACTCTTTCGGCAGTCCCTTACTGTTTCCCAAGTTTTCGGTGCTCGATCCTACTTTTACCTATTCATTGCCCGTTAGGCAAGTGGCCAATGGCATTATAGATGCGTTTATTCATGTGACGGAGCAATATCTAACCCATCCTGCCCAAGGGCATATACAGGACCGTTGGGCCGAGGGAATTTTGCAAACTCTGGTAGAGGTTGGGCCGCAAGCCATTGAACATCCGTCGGACTATAATGTGAGAGCCAATATAATGTGGTGCTGTACCATGGCGCTCAACGGTATTATTGCGGTGGGTGTCCCCACCGATTGGGCAACCCATATGATTGGGCATGAGCTTACTGCGCTGTTTGGCCTCGACCATGCGGTAACGTTGGCCATAGTGCTTCCCTCACTGCTTCGGGTAATGCGCCATGAGAAAAAG
>CAZKPD010000025.1:20849-23686 GCA_964554585.1 uncultured Rikenellaceae bacterium | reverse complement strand
GTGGTTGTCTCCCTATCGCCAAGGGTTACTTTTGCTCCCGGAAGAACGCCAAGCAGATTTTTAACCGTACCCGAAACTATTGAGGGTTTCAGGGTAGTAAAGGTGAGATGAACCTTCTCTGAACTCGCCGTATTATATATACCTTGCACACTGGCCTTATACTGTACATTCAGATCTAAGCCTTGGAAGTTGTACTCCATGGCCATAATTGGATTTTCGGTCACCAACACATCATTTAAATAGACATTAAACCCATTGAATGTTTTGGAGCCAGCTCCATTGATATTGTGTTGCCACGAGAATAGCACATCACTCACATTATCGGGGTTTAAGAAGACAGCAAGCCCATGTGGGGCAACAATAAGCTCGTTCAATGTATATTCTCCCAAATTGATTAAACCCTCTTCTACCTGAGCATCATTTATCTCAATACCCTCTTGGGTTTTAGATGAATATCCATCGGCAGAGATAGTCATGACGTAAACTCCTTCGTACACACCGGCAACGGTAAACTCGCCATTGCTATTGGTAGTAACGATATAGTTATCATAACCCTGTAGCTGTACGGTAGCACCCGAAAGCATCACATTATCATTCCCTTTCACACTTCCCTTAACCGTATATTGGCTGATGGGATTAAGCTGAATATTTTGAACGGTTGTCTCATCGGGCTCAATAACCACATCCTCAATAGTGGTTGGGTGATAGCCAAAAGCCTCGTAGGAGATATCCCAATTCCCGGGCATAACGTATGGGAACAGATACTCACCATTGGCATTGGTTGTGGTTTTTAGAGTTGTTCCTAAGATCTTAACCTCCGCTCCTTTAATGGGTTCGGTTGCATTGGATACGATTCCGGATAAAGTTCCTAAACCATCGGTGTTAAAAAATAGCTTGGCATTGGGGAAATAATCGGTCATATAGAACTCTCCGGGATTTGCCGGGTCCATGGGGGTAGCACCATCGGCAAACTGGAATAGTGTTCTTTGTGAGTCGAAATCTTCGCTACACATAAAATTATCCACCATCAATCCGTAATTCTCCTCCCAAACCCTGTTGGCATAAACAACAAGATTTCCGCCTCCATAGATATAAGGATTATCCAAAGGGATAATTATGCTATTCTTACCCGAAGGGAAATCAACCGTACCGTCAAAAACCAGGGTAAGGTCTGAAAGCGGAACCCAACCCTCGGAAAGGTCGTCATCCGTGGTCTCTCCCACCCATATCCTAATGGACTTATTCAAAAGGTTTGAGGTAAAGCTATTGGTATAAGCAATGGAAGTTAAAACACCGCTTCCCAACCCTATCTCCTCGGCATAGTAAATGGTTTGCGACAGGCTGTTCATCCAGTAGAAATCGAAAGGAACCCGAATGTACTCGGGGTTTATGTTTCCTGTGCCAATGGTGATAATAGCTACGCCTACCGGTTGAACCACCACATTAAAGTTGGTCGTTTTATTATTCCTGATATTCTCATCACCCTCAAGAACTACTTCACCATACAGGCTATTCTTACCCTCATCAGCGGCCTCGGGTGTCCATGTAAAGTCAAAGGTTTTGGTCTCATCGGGATTAATGGCAACACCTATGGCAGAACCAAGCTCAATTCCACCCTCTTTCATCAGCTTTACCGTATAGCTAGTTTGGCTAAGTGAGCCTATATTTTCGATGGTTACAGAGTAGTAACCAGCTTGGCCCACCTCGGGGGTTTGATCACCTGAAATGGAAACGGCTCTTAGGTCGTTTTCCATAATAGGCTCAACGATCACATTATCAATATACCATGCATCTATATCAAAAACATTTCCATCAAACTCCCAGCCCAATCTCATTTGGGTAGCAGTCTCGGGAACCTCAATTATCAGCTCCAGAACTTCACTTGTGATAGAACTTGTTGTTGTTTTAGACCATACATTTTGCCATGCACCACCATCAAAAGAAACCTGGGCAGCCAAATCGCAAGAACCAACCATGGCAAACAGGTCAAACCTATGCAAAAAGTTCCAACGAATACCATCATGTCCTTCAACATCAATAGAATGGGTTGTTAAACGAGTTTTACCAATAAATGGAGGTTCCCAGAATAGCTGCAATTCAGGTGATTCGCCCCCGGCGAATTTAGTTTTTTGCACCGCCCATCCACCTTGCTCCTCCTCTATTACCCAACCCATGGGCAGATCACCTATTGCAACGCTCTTAAAGGTTTCGTAAAGCAAAACACCCTCGCCACCCAACACGGCATAATTGGAGCTAGCAGCACCGCCCTCTCCAATGGTATTAGAGGCAATTACATTATACTGATATTCACCAATATTCGGGTTAAAGATATCTGTAACCTGAGTTTCGATAATCCCTTCAGCAACAACTGTGTTGGGGAAACGGATTACTGTGTAAGTGGTTTGTGAGGCATCAATATAGCCATTATGAAGTCCTGTAACGGGAGCTTCCCACTGAATCAACCCACCGTCCTCTATGGCTGTAAGGGTAACATTTTGTGGAGCAGCAGGAACATCGTGGCCAATCCATACAATTTGTGATGCTGCAGGGCCGTCACCCTCAGAATTGGTTCCATACACAGAAAACTTATATAACCCTGATTGGGTTGGAACAAAGGTGAAGCTATGAGTACCTCCAATAAGCGGATTATTATACACCTCGACCACTTGCGCATTCACCTCAAGGGTAATTTTGGTGAGCTCGGTCAGCGTTTCGCCATCAAATGTTTTTGTGGGATTGGTCCACTCCACATCAGCGGTAAGTGCGCCCATCTCTCCCACTTCAACTGCAAAATTTTCTGGTTTTGCAGGCGATCCGGGTTCTGACAAGCTGGGCAC
>CAZKPD010000025.1:0-20839 GCA_964554585.1 uncultured Rikenellaceae bacterium | reverse complement strand
TCCAGCTGCATGGCATAGTCCAGCCCATTGGGCTGATCGAGCCATAGTAACCAAATATCGGCATCGGTATTAGCCACGCTTACCCAAAAAATTTCGGGCAATTCCTCAATGGGTATTTCGGGCACATAATCCCAATGGAAAACGTAAAAGTCAAAATCAAAAACCTCTCCGGTATTGTTGTGTTTTAATGCTGCCGTTTGGCCTAAGCTCACCAGCTCAGCGCCAGGTGCTCCGTTATTATCTTCATAAAATTTAAACTCAAAATTCAAAGGGTCTACTTCATTCTCCGGCTCCCAAAACAGCCCGTTGAAAAAAACCTGAATACCAAAAAAGCGAATGGCCTCAATGGGATAGTTAAATCCTACAACCCGTTGTGCAACCCTATACCCTATTTCAGTATTCGAATTAGCACCACTGTAAAAGTTCACAGGAGCATTGGAGTAGGTAGCCTCGGGCATACATTCAATAGCCCGTGTTTGCGATTTTTCAGAATTCTTGAAAAATTGCTTGGTCTCAACCCTTCTACTAGATTGATGTGATTCACGCTCATTCGATCTGCTCAAATTTAGCTGAGCATTTGATACCAGCATAAAGCCTGACAGAATGAGGGATAATAAAATGGTTCTTCTCATGTACTTTTATTTTTATTGAAATAGTTGTGAAATAAACATTTTTACTAAGTGTACAAATTTACAAGAAATTCAATCCTTAAATTGCTGAAATGCTCTAAAACACAAGAGTTGAGAGGGATTAAAATCATAAAAAAATCTGTATGGAAGTTATCCTCTTACTATGAGGCTATTAAAAATGGAGATGAAATATGTGTATCAGCACATGTTGTATAAAAGATGTAGTATGATTAACCCCATATTGTTGGGGATTCATTCGAAATTAAATGTTAAATCTCAATTTTTTTTATATTTTTGGCTCTATTCATAGAATATCACTTAATTTCTTCATAACAAATCAACCAATAACATGAAAAAGACTATCTTATTTTTTTGCTTTTTTGTCATAACGTCATTCCTGTTTTCGGCATATACATTACTTGGCCAAACGCCTTGTGACACACCAACAAATCCGGTAATTACCGGAGATTTAACCATTTGCGAAGGGTCTGATGCCGTATTAAATGCAACAACCGATGCAACACTGGTTAAATGGTATAGCTCAGCAACAGCCACAACACCCATTCACGTTGGAGCCGAGATAGTTTTACAGAATCTGGTGGAGAATACCAACGTATGGGCACAGGGGGTAAATCCGGACTTAGAGGGAACCCATTACACAGGTGGAGCCAGACTTAACCCGGGTACTTATACGGGTGGCGCATCAGTGAGCCCTGCCAGCAGCCCTTGGGGGCTTAGGTTCAATATCTCAAAAGATATTGTTTTGAACTCTGTGGACGTATTTATTCTGGCAGAAACTCCCAGCGTTTTAATTATTCAGCTTAAGGACGCCCAATACAATATTCTGGAGCAGCTTACGATAAATACTCCTGCTGGCAGTGAAACAGAACCGCTGCAATACACGGTGGAACTAGGTTTTGAAATTCCTGCAGGAAATAACTATAGCCTTGTAGCATCAAGCAGTCCTAAGATGATTAGGGAAACATCTGCTTACCATACCGGTTTCCCCTACGCCCTTGGCGATGTGGGAGTTGTTACACAAGGTATGTTACAGGACACTCCAACTGCAAATAACTCCACAACCTATTACTTCTTTTACAATTGGGATTTTAGCGTTTATGAAGATTGCCTTTCGGATCGGGTAAAAGCAAGCATAATTGTAAACGAAATCCCGAATCCACCTGCAGGAGCCGGAGAACAAACTTTCATCGCAGGTAGCACTCTAAAAGATCTTGATGTTCAGGGATTAAACCTGAGATGGTACGCCGATAAGAATGGTATGGAGCCTTTAGATGAAAACACCCCGTTGGTAGATGGTGCTTCGTACTATGTATCGCAAACCATTGCCGGATGCGAAAGTGAGTTCCTAAAAATTACGGTTAGGCTTGCCACAGGCGTTGAGGATCATACCCAAGCATCGTTCTCGGTTTATCCTAATCCTGTATATGACATCCTCTATGTTAGCGATAATCAGCCTCTGAAATATGAAATTTACTCTGTACAAGGGCGATTAACGCTAAAAGGCGATTTTAACCAAAACGCTATTGATGTACAAAGCCTTGAACCCGGAGTATATCTATTACATATTTCCGGCGGTGAGAATTTGATTATCAAACGATTTATTAAGCAATAGTATTACAATTACTGATTGGAAAGGGCTCCCCAAGAGCCCTTTTTTATTGACAATTGGGCAGCTATTAGAACGTGTGTTCAAAACTTTTTTCATACTCATACTGCATTTCTAAGTAAAAAAGTAGTTCCTTTGGCCTCTTAAATAATTAATCAACTTTTGCTAATGACAGCAAGTAAAAATATTACAACTGGCTATAATTTACAATCCGAAGCCATAAGAATTATTGAGGTAACCAATAAAAAGCAAACCAATGTATTTATTAAGATTCCTTGGCTTGTGCACAGCAATAATACCAACTGGTTGCCACCGCTTATTTCAGATCAAAAAAAGTTTTTCAATCCAAAAACCAATAGGTCCTTCAGCCATGGCGACACAATTTTACTGCTGGCCTATGATGGTAAAAGGCCGGTAGGTCGAATAATGGGAATTATCAATAAAACCTATAACGACCTTCAAGGCGAAAAAACGGCCCGTTTTGGTTTTCTTGAGTGCTACAACAACCTCACCATTGCCCAAAATTTAATTGGAGCTATTGAAGAGTGGGCCAAAGGGCTGGGAATGGACAAGATAATAGGCCCCTACGGTTTTTCCGATAAGGATCCGCAAGGACTCATGATTGAGGGTTTTGAGCATATGCCAATTGTAGATTCCCCGGACAATTTACCCTACATGGTGGATTTAGTAGAGCAATGTGGCTATGTAAAAGCATTCGACTGTAATGGATTTATCAATAACCTAGAGAATTCGGTTCCCGAACATTACCGCACCATTGCCGATAGAATTTATGAAAATAACAAGCTGACCATTATAGAACCCATGAGGCGGAAAGATTTAAAACCGCTTATCCTTCCGGTTCTACAATTGGTTAATCGGACATACTCACACCTTTATGGGTTTACTCACATGGAAGAGGATGAGATGAAAGAATTGGCCAACCGTTATTTACCCGTTCTTGATCCCCGCTTTCTAAAAGTGGTCTTTTTAGATGATAAGCTGGTGGGATTTATTTTGGGACTGCCCAACTTTACCCCCGGTTTTCAAAAGGCAAACGGTCGCCTATTCCCTTTTGGCTTTTACCATATTCTTAGATCTATGAAAACCGCTACGCAGGTTGATCTAATGCTGGGTGCAGTGGACCTGGAATATAGGGGGCGTGGAATTGAAGTGGCTTTAGCCTTACGACTATTTGACAGTTGCCACAAAGCAGAAATTACTACAGTTGAAGCTCATTTAGTGCTTGAGTCCAATACGGCTATGCAATCTGAAATGCGAAGGGCGGGCTATATTCCGCATAAACTCTTTAGGGTATACAAAAAGGATCTATAACTGCTTACAACCAAACCTATACATAAAAAATTAACAGGTTCTACAAAATAGAACCTGTTATGCTATGTACATGGCAACTAAAACAATACGAGTGATAATTGGTTTTTATGGTCCGTTGGCGCCACTAGTCTACAATATGTATATTCCCTAGGGCATTATCCTCATACGTATTGTTGATATTGTTCCAAGTACTAAAGTATGAGTACACACCATAGCCACTGGATTTACGGATAATACAGTTTTCAATGGTAAGTCCATTAACATTCGAAAGGGTAATATTGGCATTGTCAGAGCCCTTTCCTGCATACTCCACCACACAATACTTCAATATCGAGCTACCTGTAACATTCTCATAAAAAAACAATCCATTCCAAGCTCCGGGGGCAGGTGTGGTGGCTGCCGATGTAAAAACAATCTTCTCGGTTTCGGTACCTATGGCATTTAAAGTGGCATTATCGTCTGAACCTACCCACATACTTCCGTCGGAATGGAATTTCATAATGGTTCCGGGGTCAATCGTAAGGTTTTGGTTAAGCCGGATTAAACTTACAATATAGTATGGCACGGTTTGCTTTTTCCAGGTAATGGGCGAAGCCCCATCAAGAAAACCGCCATTTACACGTATTCCATAGCCCGACTCGGCAGTAATGCTATTGTTTATACCCAAGGTATGCACTCCCCCACAAAAAATTTCAATGGGGTGCCCACCCACATCCTTTATGGTATTGCCATTAAACTCTGCAAAACCCACTGTGCTATATATTGCATCGTGCTCTATATCGCTTACGGTACAGTTGTTAAATTTAATCTTAGCATCAAAATTCAACCCCGTGAAGTTGTTCTGTCCGGCATACATTACCTTACAGAAGGACATGGAGGAGTTGGACAGGGTATTATCATAAAACCATAACCCATTCCACGCACCCGGGTCCGGATTGCTTGAGAAAGATGTAAACACAATGGGTTTTTCCGCCGTCCCATTGGCTGTCAGGGTCATATTCTCACTGTATCCAAAGGTGAGCGATGAGCCTGATTTGAACTTAATCACCGTACCGGGTTCAATGGTAAGGTTAGCATTTACATAAACCGCTCCTTCAACCACATAAGTATTATGGCCATGCCATATGGTCGGAGTTTCGATGTTGTAATTAATAGTTATTACCTCAGGGCCATCTATCGGATCGTCATTACACGACATGAAGTGGATGGCAAAAAGCAGGGTTAGCACAAAAAAGGTAAGTTTTTTCATGGCTTTAGGGTTTTAAGTGTAACTAATGGTTTAGATTATCTTTGCTCTTTTACAACAATTTACATATAAAAGCATGCCTCCAATCAGCCAACTATTAACTACTGAAATACTATTTTTTCAGAAATTAATTACATCATCGTCATTTTAAAACACCGTAAACAAAATACAATGCCATATTAAGCGAAAAAGGGCTATTCCTTCCATCATCTTCATTACAAAAACCTAAGTATGAATAAAAATACCATAGTAATAATTCATCCATAATTTATAAAAAATAATTCAATAAGTAGTTAAACCCTAACCACTTTAATAAAGATTTTTGATAAAATTATTGGTTTCTCAATCTCTGCTAAGTTTTTTGATAGTTTTGCATTGTATTTTCTATGGGATAACCACATCCTATAAATAGATAAGATTATCAACCCGCCAGATACAATGAACGAACATCGGGAGACCACTATTCAGAGGATTTGGAAATCAGTCAAAACTATGGTTCCCGTGGCACTTAAAACGGGATTATGGTTGGTTAAGATTACCATACCCATATCGTTTGCCGTTACTCTTCTCAACTATTTTGGCCTAATTGCCGTTATTGCCCAATGGCTTAACCCGCTGTTTGGGCTTATGGGGCTACCGGGGGAAGCCTCGTTGGTATTTATTACCTCCATTTTTCTAAATATCTATTCGGCCATTGCAGTAATTGGCCAGCTACCACTTACCATTAGGGAGATTACCATCTTGGCAGTAATGTGCCTTATTGCCCACAACCTGATAGTGGAAACGGCTGTGCAAAAGAAAACGGGTTCTAAGGCCTGGCACATGGTTGCCTTGCGATTGGGTTGGGGTATTGCATCGGGGTTTATCCTTAACCTTATTTTGCCACAAAATATGGGCACTTCCACAACCGTGGCCGCTCCATTGGGTGAGGATTTTATCACAATATTGCTCCATTGGGCTAAATCGGCATCATGGCTTACCCTTAAAATTATTATACTGGTTACCCTATTAATGATTTTACAGCAGCTGCTCAAAGAGTTTGGAATCATTAAATACTTATCCCGTTTTTTTAGCCCTGCGCTTAAGGTTTTTGGCCTACCGCAGAGTACTTCATTCCTTTGGATTGTAGCTAACACTTTAGGACTAGCCTACGGATCCGCTGCCCTGATTGAAGAAGTGAAAGCAGGTGCGGTCCCCCCTGCCCATGCCGATCTGCTCAACTACCATATCGCCATATCGCACTCTAATCTTGAGGATCTTTTGCTCTTTGCCGCCATTGGGGCTCCGGTGATTTGGATATTAATCCCTCGGTTAATCATTGCCACCGTTTCGGTTTGGTTGCGAAGAGGGTTTATTGAAGGTAGAGGGTTAAAATTAGAAATTATAAATTAGAAGGCGGAAAAGCAGAACTCTTTGGTTCTCTATGCACATTCACCTCTTTTTCCTAACTTTGTATAAAATAACATCGAATGATGCGTATTGATATTATTACGGTTCTCCCTGAAATGTTCGAAAGCCCCTTTGGGCATTCCATCATAAAACGTGCACAGAAAAAAGGATTGGTTGAAATTCATGTCCATCAGCTGCGCGACTATACCGACGACAAACACCGTACGGTGGATGATTACGCCTTTGGTCCCGATGCGGGTATGGTAATGAAGATTGAACCCATCTACAGGGCTATTAATGAGCTAAAAAGCCAGCGGGATTACGATGAGATTATTTACACCTCGCCCGATGGCGAAAGGCTAACCCAGGGCATAGCAAACGAGCTTAGCATTAAGGGTAACATCATCATCCTGTGTGGTCACTACAAAGGGATTGACCATAGGGTGCGGGAACATCTGATAACCCGCGAAATTTCCATTGGCGACTACGTGCTGTCGGGTGGTGAGCTGGCAGCCGCTATTATTGTGGATAGCGTTGTGCGACTGGTTCCGGGTGTTCTGTCCGATGAAACCTCGGCCCTTACCGACTCCTTTCAGGATGGGCTTTTAGCGCCGCCGGTTTATACCCGTCCTGCAGTTTTTGAGGGATGGGCTGTTCCTGAGGTGCTCACCTCGGGTAATTTTAAGAAGATTGAGGAATGGCAATTGCAACAGGCATTAGAACGCACCAAGCGGTTAAGACCCGAGATGTTGGATTGATGCTAGAATTTAGAAGGTAGAGTTTAGAAATTTGAAGTTTGAAGTTTGATATAATTAGATGATGATAAAATCCATGACGGGCTTCGGTAAGGCCGAAGTAGAAATAGAAGGGAAAAAGATAAGCGTTGAGATACGTACCCTCAACAGCAAAGGGTTTGACCTGTCAACCCTACGCCTACCCTACGATTATCGGGAGAAGGAATCGGAGATTCGCAACCATTTGTCGCAAGTTTTGCAGCGAGGTAAAGCCGATTGCTACGTAACCATTGAAAAGGCTGAAACGCAATCCACTCCCACTATCAACAGAGAAACTTTTAAGGCCTATTACAGCCAAATTCAGGCCGTTGCTCAGGAGAATAGCATAGATATCCAAAAGGAATCCGTACTGCAAACCATCCTCAAACTTCCCGAGATTTTTAATACTCAAAACCAAGAAGAGATTAGCGAGCAAGAGTGGGATGCGTTGCAGGGCTGTATAGCCTCGGCACTGGACAGCGTGAATGCGTTCCGCATTCAGGAGGGTAAAGCCACTGAAACGGATTTAACCCAAAGGGTACGATCCATTCTGGCATTGCTGGCTAGGGTTGAGCCCTTTGAAGCCGAACGCATTGAAACCATACGAAGTCGTATTTTCGAAAATCTTGAGAGGTTGGGCAGTGAGGTGGATATTGACAAGAATCGGTTTGAGCAGGAGCTTATCTATTACATGGAGCGTTTTGATGTAAACGAGGAGAAGACACGCCTGACCAACCATTGCAGCTACTTTATGGAGACGCTTAAGGATGAGGCTTCGGGACGTAAGCTGGGATTTATCGCTCAGGAGATGGGAAGAGAGATTAATACGCTGGGCTCCAAAGCCAACCATACCGAGATTCAAAAGCAGGTGGTGGGAATGAAAGACGAGCTGGAGAAGATAAAAGAACAGGTACTCAACATCCTATAATCAATGAGCAATGAGCAATGAGCAATGAACAATGAGCAATGAGCAATGAGCAATGAGCTCCTGATAGATCGGAAGCACAACTCACAATTAACGTTTAACGATTCACGACTCACGATTAACGCTAAACATATGGAAGGAAAACTACTTATTTTTTCAGCCCCCTCGGGATCGGGAAAAACCACCATCGTAAAGCAGCTGCTGGCCAAACGAAGCGATATTGAGTTTTCCATTTCGGCCTGTAGCCGAAAAATGCGCGAGGGAGAGGTTCATGGTCGCGACTACTACTTTCTTACCCCTGATGAGTTTAGGGCAAAGATTGACGGTAACGAGTTTGTGGAGTGGGAAGAGGTGTACGCCGGCTCGTACTACGGCACGCTAAAATCCGAAATGGAACGTATTTGGAGTAAAGGCAACCATGTGGTTTTTGATGTGGATGTAAAGGGTGGAGTAAACCTGAAAAAGCTATTTGGAGATAGAGCATTGGCCATATTCGTTATGCCCCCTTCGGTGGAAGAGCTGCGCAAACGCCTAGAAGGGCGTGGCACCGAAACTCCCGAAAGCCTTGAGAGACGGATTGGAAAAGCCGTTGAGGAGATGTCATACTCCAATCAGTATGATGTTATTGTGATTAACGATAATCTGGAAGAGGCCGTTGCCGAAACCGAACGCCTAGTTTCTCAGTTCTTATCCTCAGAAAATCAATAAAATGAGAATAGGCCTACTCTTTGGTTCCTTTAACCCCATTCACAACGGGCATTTAGCCATTGCGGGCTATTGTGCCGAGTTTACCCCATTGGATGAGGTTTGGCTGGTGGTAAGCCCGCAAAATCCGCTTAAAGAACCCCATGAGCTGGCCCCCGAAGAGCATCGGTTAGCCATGGTTCAATTGGCCATTGAAGCGTTCGCTCCAAAGCTCTCACTTTGCGATATTGAGCTAAGCATGCCCCGTCCTTCCTATACCATTGACACGCTAAATAAGCTGGCAAAAGAGTTTCCACAACGATCGTTTACCGTAATTATGGGTGCCGACTCGTTGGCAAATATTGAACAATGGAAAGAGTACAAATCTATTCTAAGCCAATTCCCCGTTATGGTCTACCCACGTGTAGGATTTGATGCGGACAAATTGGCACTTAAATATGGCGCTCAACCCGTGAACGCACCCCTAGTGGAGCTAAGCTCCACTACCCTTCGCCAGTCCATTGCTCTGGGAAAAAATATGGGATATTTTATGCCACACAACGCTTTCCATTACCTAAAGCAACATAACCTGTACCATGAATGAGCTGCTTGAAAAAGGGGGACATGCCCTACGAATCGGCGACCTGGAAACAGCCGAGAAACTATTCTCGTTTGCCATAAGCAAATATCCCAATCATGCTATTACATATCTCCTCCGAGCCAAAACCTATCAGGAGCAAGGCAAACTACACCTAGCATTAGCAGATATAGAAAAAGCATACGATTTGGAGCCCAACAACAATGAGATTTCAGTTTTAAAAGGAAGAATTAAGGAGATGATACACATGACCGAAGCCTTTTTAAACACAGACTTTCCTGACGAATAAAACCCTCAGTTAATATAATTTCAGGTCTTCACTCCATCAAAAAAATATTTGTAGGATCAGCGCAAGTTTTTATGATTTACCTAGTCTAAACTTAGAAAGACCGGGTCAAAATTATTTAATGGAATTTGCATGAAACACAAAATTTTAATTTTGTCAGCACTTATTCTAATGAGTGGACAATTGGTTAGAGCGCAACAACAGCAGGGAATGGCTTCAACCTTTACCGGAATAGTTTCGGGTAAGGTGCTGGATAGAACAGATAACTCCCCATTGGAATATGCAAATGTGATACTGTACAGCTTGCGTGATTCGTCACTGGTAACAGGAAGCATAACCAATGAAAAGGGAGAATTCTATATTGAAAAAGTACCCGCAGGAAGGTATTACGCAGAAATAAAATTTATTGGGTACAACCATCTAACCACCGAACCTTTTAGCGTTAACCCCAGAAACCCACATGCCGTAATGGGCGATTTTCATATTGAAACCTCTTCTCAAAACCTAGAGGGGGTTACTGTTGTGGGTCAAAAACAGATGCTTACGCACAACCTGGATAAGAGGGTGTTTAATGTGGAAAAGGATATTAATGCCGAAGGAGGAAGCGCCCTGGAACTAATGCAGAATATCCCCTCGGTGGAAGTGGATATGGAGGGTAATGTGAGCTTACGAGGCAGTCAGAATGTTACCATACTGGTTAACGGGCGACCCTCTAACTACTCCAGCATCGAAGAGATTCCCTCAAGCATTATAGAAACCATTGAAGTGGTAACCAACCCATCTGCCCGATACGATCCCGACGGATTATCAGGAATTATCAACATTGTACTTAAAAAAACAAGCGAACCCGGATACCATGGAATGGTCATGCTAAATGCAGGAACCGGCGATAAATACAATGGAACCCTCAATTTTAATTATGGCATCAAACGGGTTAATCTCTTTACAAATCTCAGTTTCAGAAAACAAAATATGATGGGCGAATCCTTTATGGATAGGCAAACCACTGTGGACGATGGATACAACAGCCTAATTCAGAATCAGGATTTTATTCGACAAGGAAACTTTATCAACCTGCGTACGGGTGTGGATATTACGTTGAACCGTAGGAACACCCTATCGGTAATTGGAGGTTACGGTTCTCGTAGTTTTAATGTTTGGGATTCGACCGAAACATCAATGCAAACAGCACTAAACCCATTGCCCTACGAGTATTACAGGCAAAACAACGGCATTAATGATGGCTCGCACTACAATTTTACAGTAAACTACAAGTACGATGGCCCCAAAAAAGGGCAAGAACTCACCGCTGATATATTCTACCATGGTATGAATGGAAATAACGGAAGCAATGTGCTCCAAGGCACGATACTGGGCAGTGATATTCTATCGAGGGAGAAAACCCTATCGGGTCAGCAAAACAATGCGCTTTCTTTTCAAACCGACCTAGTGCAACCTGTGGGAAACGGTGGCAGAATAGAAACCGGCTTAAAAGCCGTATTGCGAGCTCAGGATGCTAATTATCAGTTTTTTAATTATGATGACACCGGTTCTTGGATAGACGATTTGCTACGCAGTAACACCTTTGTTTACAATGAGCAGCTCTATTCAGCCTATGCAATATATTCCAATACGTTTGGGAACGAAAAATTTAGCTATCAGGGTGGCCTTAGGGCAGAGAATTGGTACACCCATGGAGAGCAAAGGGCGCTAAATTATGAACCTACCAACAGATCATTTTTTAAGCTGTTTCCCAGCGCACACATCCGATGGGAAATGGATAGCAAAAACTCTGTGCAAGCGGCCTACAGCCGCAGGGTGAGCCGTCCGCATACCAACATGTTAAATCCGTTTATTGACTACACCGACCCCCTAAATCTCAGCATGGGAAACCCGGAGCTAAACCCTGAGTTTACCCATAGCTATGAGCTAAGCTACTATTTAAACCTGCCAAAAACCAAGCTAAACACTACCCTATTCCAACGGAATACAACGGATATAATGACCCGCTATGTTGAAGTGGATGAAGATGATGTTTCCTGGTCAACCTTTAAAAACATTGATTCAAGCCAAAGTTTGGGCATTGAAGGAGTGATTAGCCAAACCATTATGCCCTGGTGGAAAGTAAATGCCAATGCCACCTATTACAGAACCCAATTAAATTCCAACTTCTTAGACGAACGCTCAAGCGTAGGCAGCGGATGGACTACCCGTGCAACCTCTGTGTGGAATATCGGCAAGAATGTGGAGCTGCAAGTAAATGGAAACTACCAATCTCCCACCATTTCGGTAGGCGGTAATATGCGCTTTGGACAGTCGGGAGGCGGACAAGGGCTAACCCACGAACGCTACTGGTTTGATGCAGGACTGCGCATTAATGTCCTGAATAAAAAGGGTACTATTACTTTTAGAGTAAGTGATATCCTAAAAACCATGAACTACAGCTCCGAAACCTGGGGCACAAATTTTACTAGCAATATCAACAGGTACAACGAAAGCCGTATCTTCTTCTTAGGCTTCACATACCGCATAAACGAGTATAAAGCACGCCGCGATAGGCAAGCAAGCGATGTGAACATGGATTTGGATATGGACTAGAAAACGCTAAATCATTTCACGCTAAAGGTCCGCCGTAATTTAGGCGGATCTTTTTTATTTGAGTATGACAACAATCGTTTGCATTAATGGGTCTTTTTTTTACATTTGCCATTCCAGATTTGGAAATAGGTCGTAAATTCTAATTAATCATCAAACCTAACAATTCAAATGAAAAAAATTTACTTAACACTTAGTGTACTGTTTATTAGCACAACGATTTGGGCACAAAACTATGATTTTAAGCTAATTAACTTGTATTCCAACGATTTCTTAGATTCTGTGTACTTTCATTACGATGACTCCAACGTACTGGATTATTACTATATGTCTACACCCGATTCGCCCAATAACATTGAGATAATCGACTCTATTTTTTATAATGAGAGTGGTTATGTTACCGCAATGCATACGTACCAATTCCTTAATAATGACTGGATGCACACCAATATTATTGATTACACCTATGATGAGAATTGGAACAGGGCTTCGCGTACCAACTATGTCAATTGGGGATGGGGCATGGAAATTCAAGGTGTTTACACCTATACTTACAACGATAACAACCAGCTTACATACCATGAGATGACCCTTGGCGGAAGTATGTTTGAGCGATGCAACTATAGCTACAATGCGCAAGGATTGCTACAGGAAAAAGTGGCTGAAATGTATGATTCATGGGGCTCGGGATGGGATTATACTTCAAAAACCGTTTATGAGTACGATTCCAATGGGTACCAATCCAAAATTTTATACTCTTATTGGAACGGAGCAAGCTGGTCTGCAGATACCCGAAATGAGTATGAATACGACACCAATGGTAACTGTTCGGTAAGAACTTACTATTCGGGCAATACCCTTTCTGACCGAAAAACATTTACGTATGACCTTGAAACAGCTATTGAGAAAGTGATTATGCCTTTCCATCCTGAACCGTTTTACATGCAGTTTGAGCAGTATATGAATCGTCCCCTATCCTACAAATGGGAATCATTGGATGATAACGGACAGCTAATCCATATTTGTGATTTTCTTTATGGCTACGAAATCCTCAATGGAACCGGCATTCAAAACCCTGTTGTGGACAACATGCTACGCGTATATCCTAATCCCGCTGCCGAAAGCGTAATGGTTAACCTTCCCGGATTAAAAAAGGTGGATATAGTCAATATGCAAGGTGCTACAGTGCAATCCGTTAACACTGTTTCAGATTTCTCAAGGATAGATTTACAAAACCTTACAAGCGGTATCTATCTGATTAAAGCATTTGACGGAAAAAGCTGGCAGATCTCTAAAATAGTAGTAGAATAGTAGCGTTAGCCATTAGGCTAAGCATAAAAACTAAAAATCGGATAGGAATAACCTATCCGATTTTTTTGTGTATCCCAGCATACATCTCCTAAGTGAGAATTCAATGAAAATACAGTTTTGTCAACCTTATCACATCAAAAATGTTATTTTTGTAGAGTCTGAAAAACCTTGAATTATGAGCAAAATATTACAGGTTATAAAACAAAACTATAGGCTTTGGCTAAAGGCTCTCTACTTTCTAATAGCTATAATCGTTACGGTGCTTGTTCTCCCTCCGGGAGGAAAATTTAAGTACGAATTCCAAAAGGGCAAAGCATGGATGCACGAAGATCTGATTGCACCCTTTGATTTTCCAATCTATAAATCTGATGCCGAACTTATAAGTGAGCGTAACGCTATTCTAAGCAATGCCAAGCCATTCTTTAAGTATGACACAACCCTTACCACTCAATCGCTAAGCAATTTTTATGCAGATTTTAGTACAGAATGGACTAAATTAGGTGAACCGGACGAAAAGATAGATCTAAGGCTTATAGCGGTTATTGAAGAGCAGCTTAGGTTTATCCATCGCAAGGGGATCATTAACCCTGATGAGCATCCCGAGATTAGGGATAGGCTATTTACCGGAATCACCATTATTGATGGCAAGGTAGCAATAGAAACGCCTTTCGAAGAGCTTTTTACCGCAACTAAAGCTCAGAATCTCCTAAAAAAAACGATACAGAGCCATAAAGAAAAAAGTAAAAAAGAGACGCTAGAGATAGTCTCAAAACTACCACTATATAAATATGTAAAGTCAAATCTGGTTTACGATTTTCGTACCACAGAAAGGGTTCAAAAAGAGATACTTGCAAACCTTTCCATTACCGAAGGACTTGTGTTTGCAGGTGAACGGATTGTAAGCGAAGGTGAGATTATTGACTCCAAGCTTTACCAAATCCTTTTTTCGCTAAAGCGAGAATTTGAAAGCCAACAGCGTACAATCGGTGATAAGAATATTGTTTTTTTAGGACAGATATTGCTGGTTACCATTATGTATCTAGTCCTTTTTCTGTTTCTGCTTCATTTCCGCAAAGAGGTACTAAAGGAGGACCGCAAACTACTATTCATCCTTATTTTGATAGTTTCCATGTCGGTCGTTTCGCTCCTATTGCTGCGAAATAACCTTATAAACGTTTACGTTATCCCCTTTGCAATTATTCCCATCTTTGTTAGAACCCTTTACGATTCTAGGTTAGCTCTCTTCATTTACCTTATCACCATTTTTTTGGTAGGTTTCTTTGTACCCAACGGTTTCGAATTCGTTTTTATGCATTTTATTGCGGGCATTGTGGCCATTGTGAGCTTATCAAAAATTTATGGACGCGGGAAGCTATTCCTTGCTGTAGGATATATCTTCCTTTCGTACAGCATTGTACATGCTACCATTGGACTAATTCAAGAGGGAACCATACATCAGCTAAACCCATTGGCTCTGGCTTGGTTTGCAGGCAATGCCCTTTTGCTGCTAGCTTCGTACCAGCTTATCTACCTTTTTGAGAAAATTTTTGGATTTCTGTCCGATACCACGCTTATGGAGCTCTCCGATACCAATGAGGAGCTTCTGCGTAAGCTGGCCGAGTTTGCCCCGGGAACCTTTCAGCATTCGTTGCAGGTAGCCAATTTAGCCGAAAGTGCAATCCATAAGATTGGAGGCAATCCACTCCTAGTTCGGGCCGGAGCCCTTTATCACGATATCGGGAAACTTCAGAATCCCTACTACTTTATTGAGAATCAATCCTCAGTATTTAATCCGCATGATAATCTAAGCTACGAAGAGAGTGCCGAAATAATAATTGGCCATGTAGCTGAGGGAGTACAAATTGCAAAAAAACATAGGATACCGGAGCAGCTGATAGACTTTATTAGAACACACCATGGCACTACCAAGGTTCAGTACTTTTATCGTCTCTTTAAGAGTAAATTTCCCGATGCAAAAGAAGAATTTGATGCCTTTTCATATCCAGGGCCCAAACCTTATTCCAAAGAAACGGCAGTGCTTATGATGGCAGATTCTGTTGAAGCGGCATCAAGAGCACTTAAAACCATTACCGTGCAAACCATTGAAAGTCTGGTCGAAGGAATTATTGACCATCAACAGAAGGAAGGCCAATTTAGCGAGTCCAATATCACCTTTAGGGATATTACGGAGATTAAGCAGATCTTCAAAAAAAGGTTACTTAATACCTATCATGCGCGAATAGAATACCCTAAGGAGGAATCAGAAGAAACAGCTAATCCGGAGTAGCACTCAGCTTAGCTGCACTTACTTGAGGTAATTTGTTTTATGGCTATATTAGGTAAATAAGATGACGCATAAGAATGAGCTGAACATATGGATTTTGGTTGATAATTTGCCCGGGGACCACACCGAATCGGAGCATGGACTATCCTATCTGATTGAATATGATGGGCACAAAATTCTATTTGATACCGGCCAAACAGATCTATTCCTAAAAAATGCTGAGATTATTGGGGTAAACACCGGAGATGTTCATTATATAGTGCTTAGCCATGGGCATTACGACCATGGTAATGGCTTGAATTACATAAATGGAGGCAATCTGGTGTGTCACCCCGGCAGCTTTGTAAAACGTTACCGAAAGGAAGGCGGAGCCTATATTGGGCTTAAAAACGATGCCCAAACGCTTGCCCAGCGGTTTAACCTAACCACCACAACCCAACCCCATACCCTATCCCCAAACGTTGTCTTTTTGGGCGATATTCCCAGAGTTACCCAGTTTGAATCTCAAACTACATCATTCGTATTTGACGATGGAACCCCCGATTTTGTAATGGATGATAGCGCTTTGGCCATTAAAATGCCGAATGGGCTATTTGTAATCACCGGATGCGGGCATGCAGGCATAGCCAATACGCTGGAGCATGCAAAAGGCGTTACAGGAGAAAAGCGAATTTTAGGCATTTTGGGCGGCTTTCATCTAAAACAAAACGATAGGCAAACCCAAAAAACTATTGAATATCTTAAAACCAATAACGTTCGCTGGGTTTACCCCTCCCATTGCACAGCCGAACCGGCTCTTAACGAATTTCACAAACATTTTAAAGCACCCAGAATTAGAACAGGGGATATACTCAGCTTTACCGATTGAACCAAAGCCAGCCATTGGGGTTTAACTAACGTGCACAATAGAGCGTATATTCATACGTTATCTGCATATTAAAACTGAATGAATCGCAACTAATTTTCAATCAACATGAAAGTTTACACCAAAACGGGAGATAAGGGCAGTACATCACTTATCGGAGGAACACGAGTACCCAAGTTTGATGATAGAATAGAAGCCTACGGAACCGTAGATGAGCTGATGGCTTTTACTGCTTTGCTTAGAGATCAAAGCATTGACAACCGTTGGAAAGATTCATTAGCTGATATACTTGACCGGTTAATGAGCTGTGCATCAATTCTTGCTACCGATTGCACAGATTGTAAGGTAAAGATTCCACATATCCACGAATCGGATATAAAGGACTTGGAAGATCAGATTGATTATATCACTAATCAAGTTGATCCGCTTACATCTTTTGTTCTCCCCGGAGGCCATCAGGCTGTTTCGCTGTGTCATGTGGCACGCACCATATGCCGTAGAGCCGAAAGGATATCCATAAAGGTATCAGAACAAACACAGAGACCTATAAACCTCGAAAATGTTATTAAATACCTAAACAGGTTGAGCGATTTCTTCTTTATGCTATCGCAACAAATAGCTAAAGATTGTAAAATTCAACAAATTCCATGGAAACCGCGCGTATAATATGGTATTTTAATTATATTTGCATAAATATGAAAATATATATAACATTCTGTTAATCAACCACATAACATTTACTCAGATATGTATTGGACACTTGAGTTAGCATCAAAACTAGAGGATGCACCCTGGCCGGCAACAAAGGATGAGCTTATTGACTATGCCATTCGTTCGGGAGCACCGCTTGAGGTAATTGAAAATCTTCAGGAATTAGAGGACGAGGGAGAGATATACGAGAGTATTGAAGATATATGGCCCGATTATCCTACAAAAGAAGATTTCTTTTTTAATGAGGACGAGTATTAGCCCTCTCTATTAAGATTGACTATTTCTGTTGAACCTTGTCCAGCACTGTGGCAGGGTTCTTTTTTTGGTTTCTATGCCGATTTGCTTGTGTTTCGGAATTCGTAAAGTGATCAAACTTTACCCATTTGGGCAATATATCCTTGGGGCCTAATGGCCTTTTTTCGCTATGCCAAACAAACCCTTTTAGGGTTAACTCCTTTACGTTTACATCCTTAATGGGAAAAAGCGTTGCATGGGGTTCTTGGCGAAACATTATTCCGGAAACTTTATTATCAACAATGGTGATGGTAAGGTTAGTGCTTTCGGCCCTATTAACCGCGCTCAGCCTCCCTTTTTCACGTCCATAGTAAATGGTTTGCCCGTTCCCTTTTACCTCAAGCCTTTTTAAGCTGCCATTGGTAAAAAAGCCCTCCATTTCCTTCCCTGCCACCTGATTGAAATGCACAGAGTCTTCTTGCGAAGCAATAAACGCCTCACCCCTAAAATGCATTTTATGGATTAGCTCATCCTTAAACAGGATATCTAATAGCTGTCCGGTAAGCTGATTCTCCTCATTCCAGACAATGGGATGGGTATACATGGTTAACAGCGAGTCGGTGCTGTGGTAGTACATTGAGTCGCACACCCCCTGAATATCTTTTCGATAAAACCTGACATTATGTAGGGCTTTGGTTACATAATGGGAAGTGGAATCGGTTTTGACAGAATCTTGAATAGCAATATTTATAAGCTTATCAGCCCTAAGAAAAATCGTATCGCCCTCCTCCGAAACGGAGTAGACAAACGGATCATTGGTACCCCATGAAACACCCAAATTCCTGTCGTGTTCAATGTAATTGGCAAATAGCGTTAGACGCTCAACGGTATCGATTACACAGCCCAAAGACTCTATTTTGGCTAAACCCGAATGCTGGTCATAGTAGATCTTTTCGCCAAATGCGATTTGCTCACCATAGTCTATGTAGGCATTATGCCGCAGCTCCACTACGCTATCTGTTCTATTATACCAACCTTGCGTTGCGTAGGCGTAGCTGTTCTCATGATAGATACGGCTGGGCCCAAAAAAATGTATGGTTTGTGTACGGGAGTTGTAGATCAACGAATCGGTATTTAACAGCAAAATGCTGTCCTTATAGGCCACATCTCCTGCAAAAGCGAATAGCTTTTGCTTTGAGAAGTATATGCCCCTGTTGCTCGAAAACTGTGCGCTATCAGTTGTAATGATACCCCCTTGATAAAAGTTGGCTGTTTGGTCTTGGGTATCAAAATCGATAAAATGGGTAATTAACGTCAAATCCTCATCGACCAGCTTAACCAAATGTCCTCTAACCCTACCCTTTTTCAGGTTGCTGTCGTAGTGCAGGGTATCGCCATAGAGGGTACTGGTCTCCTGATTCACCCGAACATTTCCAAACGCATCAAAACGATTTAAGCTGGTATAATCGTATGCGCTGTCGCTATGCATCACCACATCCTCATGGCGCATCACCACATTCCCAATCAGCCGACGAATTTCCAATCCATCCCGCTTAAGGTTACGCATTCTGTCGGCTTTTTCAATGGTAACCTGCTTGCGCTCTTGCGCAACGGTGTGAAACGCTAATCCACAACAAAAGAGCAGCAGAAGAATAATCCCTTGAAACGAAGCATTAAGGACTCTCATCTTTGGGTTTTTACAGATTACTACTTCACCCAGCCTTTATATTCGAATTGGCAATTTTGGTATGAGGGATCGATACGGATAAAAGTAGTGTTAATCATTTTCTGACTCCAAGCCTGAAAAGCTTGCTGCTTTTTAAACATGACTGCCATCTGCTGAATGATATCATAGTCCTGCTCCATATTGGCTTCATGCTGAGGGATAATGCGGGTAATTACAACAACCTTATTTACCACATTGGCATGCGCATCGCGTGACTCAAATGGTGCGCTAATCTCCCCCTCTTTAAGGTCTTTAATCACGTAATAATCAGCCGGTGCCAAGTGCTCTTTTTCAAAAAGAGAGTTGTTCGTTCTGGGATTAATCATTAGGCCACCGCTTACCTTAGTTGAAACATCTTCGGAATATTGTCGGGCAGCCTGCTTAAAAGTTAGCGAATCGGCATTAATCAGTAAAACGATACTATCCAACTTATTTACACTTTCGCTAAGTTGGCTGTACGAATAGGTGGGTTTCATCAGAATATGCCTAACATTAGCCTGATCCCCACGACGCTCGATCATTTGGATGAGGTGGAATCCGTATTCCGTTTCCACAATCTGGCTCACCTGCCCATCCTTGAGGTTAAAAGCCACATCGGAAAAGCTTTTTACGTAATCCTCACGGCTCTGAAAGCCCAGTTCTCCTCCTCTCGATGCTGTAGCCCTATCCTGGGAGTATGCCACGGCTAATGTGGCAAAACGCTCTCCCTTGAGTATTCTGTCACGCAGCTCTAGCAGCTGTTCCCTTATGGCCAATTTGGCCTCGCTGGAAGCGGGCGGATAGAGAACAATTTGCCTAATCTCATACCGATCGGGTATTACAGGAAGGCTATCCTTTGGAATATCGCGAAAAAATGATTTAATCTCAGAAGGTGTAACCGAAATATCCTTTACAATGTTCTCTTGCATTTGCTGAGAGATTAGGCTCTCCTTTATAGACTTACGCAAATCATTTCGAATACGAAACATGGGCTTATTGAAATACCGCTCCAGTTCGGCCTCAGAACCAATTTGGCCGATAAAATAGCGGAGTCGTCTCTCCATTTCGGTTTCAATCATGCTGGGGCCCACTTCAACACTATCAATCGCAGCTTGGTGAACCAAGAGCTTATGAACCAAAAGCTCTTCGAAAATTCGGCACTTAGCATCTTCCTCTGCATCCATTCCCTGCATCTTCATTCTCAGAAATTCCTGCTCAATGTCGGATAGTAGCACTTTCTCAGACCCTACCACAGCAAGAACTTGGTCGATAACCTGCTGTGCTCTCACCATGTGTTGGCTAAAAACAAGAAGAATGATTAAAGCTATGCCGGATAAAAATCCTATGCGTTTTGTATTCATCTGGAAGGAATGGTTAGTTAACATATATGCTAAAATGATTATGATTTCGGGCATCGGTATAAATTTTCGATTCCAAATCCATTATTAAGCGCTGCTTGCGTTTGTTGGCAATAATACTTTGAATATGCTTCTTTTCAAATTCAATTGGAGCCAATTTTCCCTGATGCATTACCTCTCTAAAGTTGATCAGATAAGCATGGGTCCCATCATTCATTTCAATGCTTTTGTTGTAGAGCAGATATCGTTCCGGGTCGTTAATCGGTTCAGGTAGCTCTCTAAGGATA
>CAZKPD010000024.1:10169-23789 GCA_964554585.1 uncultured Rikenellaceae bacterium | reverse complement strand
CCACGCGTTACCGAGCTATTCGAAGCACGTAACCCATCCAACCCTGCTGTGGTTTCTGAGATTGACGGTGAAGTGTCATTTGGAAAGATTAAGCGTGGAAATCGTGAGATTGTTATAACCTCTAAAACGGATGAACAGAAAAAGTATCTGGTACCACTCTCGAAGCAGATTTTGGTGCAAGAGAACGATTTTGTTCGTGCCGGAACACCCCTTTCCGATGGTGCTATAACTCCTTCGGATATCCTAGCCATTAAAGGGCCCACCGAAGTTCAAGAGTATATTGTGAATGAGGTACAAGAGGTATACCGCATGCAAGGGGTGAAGATTAACGATAAGCACTTTGAGGTAATCGTTCGCCAAATGATGCGCAAGGTTGAGATCTATGACCCGGGTGATACCCGTTTCCTAGAGAAACAGATCGTTGACAAGTGGGAATTTATGGAGGTAAACGACTGGATTTTCGATAAGAAAGTGGTTGTTGATGCCGGTGATTCTACCGAATTGCGTGCAGGACAGATTATTACCGCTCGTAAGTTGAGGGATGAGAATTCCGTGCTAAAACGTAAGGACGTGAAATTGGTTGTTGCACGCGACGCCGTACCTGCTACATCAACTCAGGTGTTACAAGGTATTACACGCGCTGCACTTCAAACACACAGCTTTATGTCTGCAGCATCGTTCCAAGAGACTACAAAAGTGCTCAATGAAGCAGCGATTAACGGTAAGGTTGACGAGCTAAATGGGCTTAAAGAGAACGTTATTTGCGGTCATTTAATCCCTGCCGGAACAGGCCTTCGCGATTTTGAAACCATATCACTACGTTCCGAAGCTGCTGATGGCAGCGAAGAGGTAGTGCTGGAAGGAGAAGTTGTGAAATAGCATTTTGTAGCAAAAGAATAATACGAAAGAGGTCGTCTCAAATTTGAGACGACCTCTTTTTTTGGATAAAAGGTGGATAGATAGATTAAAATCTGTTAACCCATATTTCAAAAGCGCCCATAAAGTCATTTAAATACTTTTTGGTTCCCTCATTGATTAGCTCGCCCTTCTCGTTAAAAAGGGTATGGGCATTGCCAATGTATGCTTCGGGTTGTTGCATCAAGGGTGCATCTAGCACAACCATGGCCTGGCGAACATTATGGTTAGCACCAAAACCACCAATAGCACTTGGCGATACGCTAATTACTGCCCCCGGCTTTCCACCCCAAAGGTTATGTCCCCATGGTCTAGAGGCAACGTCAATGGCATTTTTCATTGCACCCGACATGGAACGATTATATTCGGGAGTAACAATAAGAAAACCATCCATACCTTTCAATTTTTCACGGTACGCAACGTATTCTTTAGGCGTATTGTTCTCTAAGTCTTCATTATATAGTGGCAAATGCCCTATTTCAACTATTTCCAGCTCTAAGGATTTGGGAGCCATTTTAATTAATTCTGCTGCTACTTTTTTGTTAAAAGAATCTTTTCTAAGGCTGCCTATTAAAACAGCAATTTTTTTCTTACTCATGGTTCAATCTGTTTTTAGTGATTAATTCTCTTGAAAAAACTTTCTATTATCTCATTAAACAAAAAAGTTTACAAATGGTTTGATTATTTCTAAAGCCAGAGTTTTTTTATTCTTTTTATGGGAATGCCTGTATTATTTGTAACTTTATGAATTATAATTAAAATAGATTGCGATGACTGAAAAAAAGAATCCGCTAAATATTGAGTTAACCGAAGAGATTGCGCAAGGGAATTATGCGAATCTAGCGATTATAACGCACTCAGCTTCGGAGTTTATTCTTGACTTTGTAAGGGTAATGCCCGGTTTGCCTAAGGCTAAAGTACAAACTCGGGTTATTCTAACTCCTGATCATGCAAAACGGTTATTGGCTGCTTTAAAAGATAATATTGCCAAATTTGAGAGTAATCACGGCCCCATTAAGGTTGGTGAAGGTTCAACGGGTATGCCTCCATTCCCAATGAACTTTGGTGGGGGGCAAGCCTAAACCCTTTGAAGGCTTGGTTTAAGAGATGATGCTATTTGTAGAAGTTCTTATCGAAAGCTTTAAACTCTCCTTTTTTCAGAACGAGCCGCCTCCAGGCGGCTTGAATAAACCCTATTCCGTAGCCAAAAAGTTGTACCCAGGCTGCTGCAACGGAAAGTATGGCTATGCGTAGGTTTTGGTTTATTATAAGCGCATGTAATAAAACTAGAACGCTATAGGTGAGGGGTATAAGTAATAGAATAGGCCAGAGGGTAGCCAAAAGGATGCTAATTACCATGCCTATTACGAATACTGAGGGTAATAGGTGTACCAGTTTCAGCGATTGAGGGTGTACCAGATAGAGGTTTATTCGCGCAATTCCGGAGTTGTAAACCTGCTTATAGAACTGTTTGAAATTTGTACGTCGTTTGTGGTAAACGAATGCTTTTGGAAAAAGTCGAGTACTAAACCCTTCTGAAATAATTCGTAGGCTAAAGTCAATATCCTCGCCAAATCGCATGGTTGAGAAACCTTCGGTTCGCTCAAAAACCTCTTTCGATATCCCCATATTAAAGCTGCGGGGATAAAATTTATCCAGCCTTTTTCTTCCTCCTCTTATTCCTCCGGTAGTCAAAAAGGAGGTCATGGAATAGCTAATCGCTTTTTGGATAGGCGTAAACGAACTATGCATGGTATCCGGCCCGCCAAAGGAATCGGCGGGATTGCTGTTTAGCTCCTTATCCACATGATAGAAATAGTCTGTGGGGATAATACAATCGGAGTCAAAAAAGATGAAGTAGTCCCCCTTTGCCCTTTGGGCTCCATAGTTTCTGGTGGTTCCGGGTCCGGAATTAGGTTTGGTGTGATAGCTTATGTCCAGTGAGTCAGCGTATTTTTCAATAACCTTATCGCACGGAACCGATGAGCCATCCTCAACAATAATCACCTCAAAATTCTTTTGGGTTTGTTCTGTTAGGCTTTTAAGCAAATCGTCAACCTCATCAGGTCGGTTGAAAACGGGTACTATTACCGAATATTTTGGTTGTGACATGGACTGCAACTTTTACGCAAATATACGCTTTTGCCCTGGTGAATAAAGGGAAAAGCTAGTAAATGGATATATATGGTTTAAGCTTCTTAAATGTAGTGCTATCTATCAATTTGTGTTTTTGAATATCGTATATGGATTGGAATGTACCCATAGTTTCTCGGTAGTAAATAATTGCTTTGGCCTGATAGTCATTAATGTATGGATGCTGTTTGAGCTCCATGTAACTCGCGAGGTTGATATTCATCTGTTTTATTCTAGCCGAATCCACTTGAATATGGGGGAGTATTTGTGCTATGGTTGCTGGAGATAACCCGTATACCTCCGACAGCTGGTCTGTTGAATAGTAACCTCCTAACAGGTTGCGGTAGGCAATAATCCGACGTGCATAGCTTCGCCCAATACCTCTAATGGTAACCAGCTCCAGCGTATCGGTGGTGTTAAGCTCAATTTTGGGCTTTTCGTGAATTGGCCCCTGAGCTATTCCTGCCGTACTATTGCTATCCGAATGGAATGGTTTTGCTTTAGGCTCGTATTCAGTCCTTTGCCAATTACTCCTTTCGGCATCTTGCCGGTTTATTTGTATGTATGGTTCCAACTTATTGAAGGTCTTACTGTCAATTACGTACATTTTGCCAAAATCTTCAGGTTTTCGAAACAGACCCCCTTTTGCTCTATAGTTTTCAATAACTTGTGCCTGTTTGGCCGAGAGTCCCAGCTGAATGAGCTGTGCAGTGGTTATAGTATTGGGGTCAAACAGGAAGTACTCCGGCTCTTTCTGCAGAGGTTTCTCCTCATCAGAAAAATGAAAGGGTTGGTTAATCCACTCAGCAGGCTGCTTGAGGGTAAGCATAAAACTGTCTATTTGGCTGTAAAGTTGGGAATCGACAAGGGGTTTAACGGGCGGTGAGAATAATCGGTGTAGGTAGGGCGCAATCATCAGCAAAAAGAGGAGTACTGAGAGGGTTAGCACTCCGAACCGTTCTGCACGTGAGAAGTTGAACCACTCTTTCCACATGACTGTTAAGTTGTAAGTTTTACACTAACCTAAAGATAGCCCTTTTTTATTACCGATTTAAAAACAGGAAAAAGTAACTGTGCTCCTTACATTTCAGATATGGTTGACTTTTCCGAATTAAGTAGTTGTTTTTGATGGTGCGGTGAATGTCGCCTTTTGTAAGTATCCCTTCTTTTTGGTTTACCTTCATTTTCTTCACACTCTTTCACCTTAATTTTTGCTGTTTTGAAAGAGAATATGCCCATGGTTCCATAGTAGATAACAGCATCGATAAAGGTTCGGCGGGTTGTTTTCTCATAGTTCTCCAGCTTAAGGTCTTTACCAACTGTTCTAATGGGAACTAGTTCCCAAAATAGGGCAATTTCCTTATCCTTGGCAACAACCTTTGTTTCACAATCCATATCGGCATAGTTCCCTTGCTGTATGGTGCTCACTGCACATGATGTAGAGAAAAGAGCGAATAGGACTAAAAGGAGGGTAATCTTATATTTCATCGGTCTGCTTTGATAGTGCTATTACAAATTTAGCATTTATTCTAAAGTAAGGACTATTCTGAACTAATTTCGACCCAAATCCAACTATTTTTTTAAATTTGTAGAGTTGACCAATGTTTTAAAAAATTTTTAGAAATTGTTGATATTTTCTGAATACCAGCCTATTAAAGTTGCCTTACCTAATAAATTAAGCCTTATGAATTTTAGAAAATCCCTTACGCTTAGTGCGCTATTCATGTTTGGTGTAATAGCCATTTTACCCTCGTGTAAAGAGAAAAAACCAAAGTTTGACTCTAACATTGTTTATTCTGAGCAGTTAGCCAAAGAGATTAGCCATGTGACTAGTGGCGAAGTTCGATTTGACGATCCCATTCAGGTTATCTTTAACAACCCGGTAGTGGAAGAGTCGGATATTGATTCTTCACCCGCCAACGTATTCTCTTTTTCGCCTAAGCTGAGCGGTGCTGCCAAGTGGGTAAGCACTAGCGTGTTGGTATTTACCCCCGATGAACCCTTACCCTTACGAAAAAGCTTTGAGGGAAAGCTAAATCTGCAAAAACTCTCTGCCGATTTTAAGGAGCGAGAAATGGAAGAGTTGGTATTCACCTTTCGGGTAATCGGTCGTGAGCTTAAAGGCTTCAATGCCTCCCTTGAGCTGGTGGATAGGGATAACCCCCGATTATTGGTGTATAGGGGTACGGTTTCTTTTAGCGAAAAAACTTCGCTCGAAGCTGTTAAAGAGGCTGCAACCATTCAGGGCGATGACAATGTAAACCTTGTGTGGAGCCAGGTAGACGATTGGAACTATAAGTTTACCACTACCGATATTACCCGAACCAACAAGAATAAAAAGTTTAAGCTGACCATTAACCGAAAACCCTTGGATTTGGAGAATACGTTTACCGAATCCTTTTCTGTTTCTCCACTGGAAGTGATGATGGTGAGCAGCTTTAAGGGTGATGAAACGGGGCGTTCGCCTCGGATTCGTATCGACTTTTCTGATGAGCTGGATATGGATCAGGATATTGAAGGGCTGATTAGCATTTCACCCACCGTAAATTTTTCCATTAAGAAATTGGGAAAAACCGTGATCCTCGATGGAGGTTTTACCTTTGGCAATGACTATTCTGTTACTTTACGTAAAGGGATTAGAAGCCGATGGGGAACCAAAACCGATGCGGCAGCAACCCATAAGGTGCAATTTGCCGATATGCAACCACGACTCGAATTCGCATCCGAGGGTTTTATCTTACCTTCATCCAATAGGAGCAAGGTACAGTTCTATACTGTAAACCTTAAACAGGTGCATCTTCAGGTTAAAAAGGTGAATACTACGCACATAGGACAGTTTGTTAAATCGCAGCAGCTTACCAGTACACGAACCCGAAACAAAAACTTTTCTGACTACTACTCCAGCACTGTGGGAACAATTGTAAAGAGCCAAACCATTGATATTGCTTCAAAAAATAATGAGTGGTTGCTCAATGAGCTGGATTTATCGCACCTGTTTAACCAGTACGATGATGGACTTTTTCTTATAAGCCTCAACTTTACTCCGGAAGATATCAGCCTGCCTATTAGGGGTGATGTATTGGAATACATTTATGAGAATGGGCAGATTTACAAACCCATTTTCTTGAGCAACATTGGCATAACGCTTAAGAGTGGAAGTGGTAACCACAAGGTTTTTGCCACCGATATCATTACCGGTAAGCCCATGTCGGGCGTAGCTATCTCATTGCTTGACTGGAGTGGTGAACTGCAAAACACGCTGGTAACCAACAGCCAGGGAGAGGCGACCTTTAGAAACGACTATTTTTACTACGTAATGGCTGAGAAGGGTAAGCAGATCACTGTGTTGAATAAGGATGAAATGCGTTGGAGTACCTCCGGTTTTGATGTGGGAGGGATGCACGATGATTACTATAATATGAAAGGGTTCATCTACACAGAGCGTGGAGTTTATCGTCCCGGTGATACCATTAATTTGGGTTTTATTGTTCGCAACCCCAACAACACCTTCCCCAACAATCATCCGGTCAATATTTCAGTTTCTGATCCTAACTATAACACTGTTTTTACGAAGACCAGCTCGCAGGCAGAGGATGGGTACTATGTATTTCGGTTTTCAACCGACGAGAAAGCACCTACCGGGAACTATAACGTAAGGATTAATGCGGGAGGAGCATGGTTTTACCATGATTTGAAGATTGAAACGGTGGTTGCCGATCAGCTAAATGTACGGGTTAACCCCCACAAGAAAAGCATAGTATGGACTGATGAGACAATCGACTTTGACCTTGAGGTAAACTATCTGTTTGGTGCTCCGGCAGCGAATTTAAAAGCTGAGGTAAGCATTGAACTGCATCCGTACACCATTACTTTCCCTAAATATGCAGAGTACCTTTTTAAACGTTCCGATGTGGATTTCAGCCCCATTACGCAGAATGTCCAGAAATCCGAGCTGGACTCGGAGGGCAAGCTGAGCGGTAGCTGGAAAATTCCTTCATTAGGCATTGTTCCGTCGGCACTTAAGGCCAAGGTGATAGCCAAGGTGATTGAAAAAGGAGGGCAAACCAATGAGGGATGGAATGCGCTAAACATGCATGTTTATCCGGGTTATGTGGGAATTAAGGATCCCAGTGGTTATGGTTATTATGGTTCAGGGAAGGAGATCAAATTCCCGGTGGTCATACTTGATGAGAATGGTAATCCGCAGAAAGGAAAAGAAGTAGAGTATACAGTGTACCGAAACGATAAGCAGTGGTGGTATCATTACGATAGCCGAAGAGATTATCGCCTAAAGTATAAAGAGGATAACCAAACGTTTATGGAGGTGTCGGGTAAAGTAACCCTAAAGGATGGAACAGGGTTTATTGCATTTACTCCTTCCAATAATGGAGAGTACCTTATTGAGGTGAGTGATGGCGGCAACGGGCATAGCACATCCCTGTTTTTTAGTGCGTATGCCTACGGTGGAACGCGCGGGAGCGAACTGAATGAGGGAACCCTTGCGCTTAAAACCGATAAGGCAAAATACCAATCATCAGAAAAAGCGAAGGTTATTTTACCCAATCCCAAACAGGGTAATGTACTGGTTACCGTTGAGCAGAAAAATCAGATTCTTAGCTGGTTTTGGGCTAGCCCAAATGCCATTTCGGATGAGATGACCATTGATATTCCATTGAATAAAAGTATGGCACCCAACGTTTACGTTACGGTATCAGTAATTCAGCCACATGATCAAACCCAGAACGACCGGCCCATCAGGATGTTTGGGATTATCCCAATTATGATAGAGGACGAAAGTACCAAAATAGGCTTTACCATTGAGACCGATGCGGCATTGACACCTAACAAGGAGTTTGAAGTGCGAATTAGCAATACCAATCAAAAGAAAACCCAATTTACCATAGCAGTGGTTGACGAGGGATTGCTAAGCTTAACCCAATTCAGAACACCCAATCCTTGGGCAGAGTTTTACAAAAAGGTTGGCCTTTACGTTCAAACCTACGACGTGTTCTCACACGTAATGAGCGCCAATAAGGGCGATGTTTTTCAGACCTTCTCCATTGGAGGAGCCGATGATATGGACTACCGATCATCGCAGCTGGATCCCATAAAGGGAGAGCAACGCTTTAGGCCTGTTTCCATGTTTAGGGGGCCTCTAACCACCGACGATAAGGGCAAAGCAAAGGTAAAGTTTCGTATGCCCAACTATAACGGTGCTGTCCGCATTATGGTGGTGGGAGCGCAAGAGGGTAGCTATGGAAGTGCAGAGAAAACCGTCCCGGTTCGTTCCGATATTATTATGCAGCCTTCCTTGCCGCGCATTCTTAAGCCCGGAGATGAGTTTACCGTTCCGGTAGCGCTGTTTAGGCTTAATCCCGATATTTCATCTGCCCGATTTACCCTGGCAACCCAAGGGCCCATTGAGGTGATTGGTAGTAGTAGTGTAAATGTTGATTTTGGCGGTAAGGATGAGCTAAGTATTAGCTTTAAGCTAAAGGTGAAGAATGCTGTTGGGCAAGCAAAAATAGAGCTGACAGGTGTAGCGGACGGATTTCAAACCAAAAGCGAAACATACATAAAGGTTGTTCCCTCGGCAACACGAAAGTATGATAGTGCTACAAAAAAGGTAGCTAAGGGTCAAACCCAAACCTTTGATGTGCCCATGGTGGGCATCGAGGGAACCAATTACGCATCGTTAGATCTTAGTGTTTTTCCCAACATGGATTTTGATCATCGTCTCAAATGGCTGATTAATTATCCTTTTGGTTGCATTGAACAGGTGGTTTCTACGCTGTTTCCACAGCTTTATCTAAAGGAGATGGGCTATTTTGACAAGAAAGAGGTTGAGGAGATAAATCGGAATATAAACGAAGGCATAGTTCGCCTTCAGGGTTATATATTGAACAATGGCGGATTCTCGTACTGGCCCGGAACCGGTGAGGAGCATATGTGGGCATCCAACTATGCTACCCATTTCTTGGTTGAAGCCCGAAAGTTGGGCTACTCTGTACCCGATCATCTATATGATAAAGCGATCCAAAGGTTAAATAGCTTGGCAAGGCAACATAGCGGCGATTTGACCACTCGGGTAAATCGGGTCTTCATCCTATCGTTGGCCAAAGAACAGCCCATGGCAGAAATGAACCTGATGATGGAAAGCAATATAAGTTTGATGAAGAGTGTTGATAAATGGATGTTGGCAGCATCATACCATATGGCCGGAGCAGAGAACATACGGAGCAAAATTCTGGCTTCTTCAACTACCCAAACCCAAGAGTATGATCCCTTCTCCTATAATTTTGGGTCTAAGTACAGAGATGATGCAGTAATTTTGTATGCAGCCACGTTGATGGGTCAAAAGGAAACGGCTGAGCTTATGGCTAAGGGTATTGCCAAGACACTTTCGAGCCGCGAGTATTTAAGCACTCAGAGTTCAGGGTATATGCTATTATCTCTCAGCAAATACTTTGAGTCCATTGGGTTGTCGGCTGTCAGCGGATCACGAGTGAGTGGTACGGTTAAAATGGCCGATGGCCAGGTTGTCAGCTTCGATAGCGATGGGAGGGTGACCATTCCTGTAACCAATAGCTTAAATAAGCGCATTGAGGTTACCCTGTCAAGTAGTTCAAAGGTTGATGAGATTTATTCTGTTCTTTCGTGGAATGGAGTTCCTGCCAAGGATGAGGATAAAGATTTTGAGAAGAACCTTAACCTAAAAGTGTCATGGTATGATGAGGACGGAAGGATAATTTCGCCCAATTCGTTAAAGCAGGGAGCCACGTTCTACGGACGGTTTAGCGCAAAAAATACCAGTGCCGTAAGCAAGGTAACAGAGCTTGCGCTTACCCAAATTTTACCATGGCAAATAGAGAATATTAGGCTTTCGGGCAATCTGCTTCCCGAGTGGACAAAAGGGTGGAATCTGAACAAAGAGAACTACATGGATTTACGCGACGATAGGGTGATGTGGTTTTTTGATTTGAATGGAAGTGAAACGCTCGATTTTGTGGTTAAGCTAAATTGTGTAGTTCCGGGTGAGTTCTGGTTGCCAAGCACGCTGATTGAAGCAATGTATAGTAGCGATTTTAAGGCTACTACCCAAGGAACAAAAGTGTATGTTGAACCTTTTAAATAGATTCTCCAAATGGCAATGGGCAGCATTCTCATTGTTGCTCATTGCCATACTCTATTTTGCCATTCCGCCTGCATCACCTCTATTTTCCGATGACTATAGCACCGTAGTGGTTGCTAAGGATGGTGAGCTGTTGCATGCATTTATCAATGGCAATGAGCAATGGCATTTCCCTCCCGATACGGTAGCCATTCCCGACAAGCTTAAGCAGGCGGTTATAACCTTTGAGGATGAGTCATTCTATTGGCATTGGGGTATTAGCATTAAAGCGATAGCGCGCGCTTTTTCTCAAAATGTAAAAAGTGGCAGGGTAGTGAGCGGTGCCAGCACTATTCCCATGCAGGTGGCTCGGATGAGTAATCCCAAAGAACGCACCTATCCCAACAAAATAAGGGAGATGGTTTTTGCGCTCAAGCTGAGCCTGCACTTTTCCAAAGAAGAGCTACTCTCCATGTACCTTAACCATGCGCCTTACGGCGGCAATGTGATAGGCTATCGAACGGCATCCCTGAAATTTTTTGGTAAAGAGGCACATCATTTAACCTGGAGCGAGGCTGCAACGCTGGCTGTGCTACCCAATGCTCCCGGGCTTATCTACCCCAATAAAACCTCGAAACAGCTGGAGGAGAAGCGTAATAAGCTGCTCGAAAAATTGTTGCAAAAAGAAGTGCTGGATGATGATTTGTATGAGCTGGCCAAGCTGGAACCCATTCCCAATGAGTTTTTAGCATTTCCTTCAGCGGCACCGCATTTGGCCCGTAGATTAAAGGGCTCGTATCCCAATGTGAAAACCATAGCTACTACCGTTGATTACTCGGTTCAGGAGAGATGTAACCAGCTGGCCATGCGCTATGCGCAAAAATATTTTCCCTACGGGATATACAATCTGTCCATATTGGTAGCCGATACGAAAACGGGAAAAATATTGGCCTATGTGGGCTCTCCCAACTTTTTCGATTTTAACCATGGCGGGCAGGTGGATGGCGTTAGGGCATCCCGATCCAGCGGATCGGTTTTAAAGCCTTTTTTGTATGCTTTAAGCATGGATGAGGGTTTGATAACCACCGAAAGCCTTATCCGCGATTTACCCACCTATTTTGAAGGATTCTCGCCCAAGAATGCCAGTCGCGAATACTTGGGGGTAGCCAAGGCAAAGGATGCGTTAATCCAATCGCTGAATATTCCTGCGGTGCGATTGTTAAACTCCTATGGAGTTTTTCAGTTTTACGCTTTTTTAAAGGAGGCAGGGGTTACAACCCTCCATAGAAGTGCCGACGATTATGGTTTACCGCTTATCCTTGGTGGTGCTGAGGTCAATTTGTGGGATATGGTTTCGCTCTACCGAGGATTGGCCAATGAGGGTGTTTTTACTGACAATATTTTGAGTGATGATGAAAACCCTAATGGTTCTGCACAGCTTATCAGTTCGGGTGCTTGCTACCTAACCCTTGAGATAATGAAGGATTTAAAGCGTCCCGGTAGCGAATATTACTGGGAGCGATTTCATAGCGCACGTCCCTTTGCATGGAAGACGGGAACCAGCTATGGACACAAGGATGCTTGGGCCATTGGGCTGAATCCGCGGTTTACCATAGGGGTTTGGGTGGGTAATTTTGATGGGGAAAGTAATAAGAACCTTAGCGGTGCAACCTCGGCAGGGCCTATACTTTTCGATATTCTACAGTCAATTGATAAGCGGGAGACCCAATGGTTTGCAAAGAATGAGGTGGACTTTCAGCCCTTGGCTGTATGCGCCCTGTCGGGCTTTAGGGCAACCGATGCATGTCCTGAGGTGGACACCATTGATGTGCCTTACGGCATGAAACCCATTGCGTCATGCGATTACCATGAGTTTAGGTATTTTTCTGAGGATGGGCTCTACCAAACCTGTTCCCAATGCTGGCATATGGTGGGTAGCTCAAAGAGGTCGGTTACATTTTATCCGCCCGATGTAGCCTACTACTTACGAGAAAAGGGCACGCTCATCGAGAAAATCCCACAGCATTACCCGCTATGTCCATCTTTTAAGGCCGATAAATCGGTAAAGTTTATCTACCCAAGTCCGGAAGCAAGGCTATTCTTACCCCGTGATTTTGATGGTAAAACACAGCCGGTAGTGTGCAAGGTGGGTTATACAGGAAGTGGGAAACGGCTTTTTTGGTACTTAGATGACCTGTTTTTAGGTGAAACTATTGCGGATCATAAAATGGGTGTAATCTTTAATCAGGGATGGAATACCCTAAAAGTGATTGATGAGTACGGAGCAAGTCACTCACAACGTATTTTCGCAGCTAAGAAAGAGTAGAAAAAAACAGAGCTGCACGCCGTGCAGCTCTGTTGATCGAAGAATGAGAGATTATTTAAAACTCCTTCTCTCATAGGAGAGAGAACTATTTAACAATAAGCTTAAACTGCTTAATGCTATCGCTATTTTGGATTACCAGCAGATAGCTTCCGCTAGCCATGTGCGAAACGTCTAAACGATACTCGTTATCCATAACTTTAGTTTGAAGCTTCATAGAACCATCCATTCCAAAGAGAATTAGCTTGGCACCTTGGCTATTGGTAACGGTTACATAGTCATAAGCAGGGTTGGGATATACGCTGATTGTGTTAAGCGCATCGGTATTTACACCTACCTCTTTTTTGTAGTTAATCACATTGGAGAATGAGAACTCTGATTCACCGGTAGTGTAGAATGCTTGTAAAGCATACACGTAGTTTCCATCATCACTGGGTGACCAGTTCTTGTGCTCAAAGCTATTGGCATTTATGGCTGAGGTATTCAGCTTAGTCCAGCTGCTAGCATTCTCAAGGTCAACCAGTTTGCCAAAACGGATATCGAATCCGGTAAGGGCTTTTGCCCCGTTGCCTTTGTCATCCTTGAACATCACATGGGGTCTAATCATAAACGTACCCATATTAGTTACCAGGTTGGATAGAGGGGTTATTTGACCACCGGGATATAGATAACGAGCATATTCTGTGGCTGAATTATCCTCTGTCCAACCCAAGTATGTCGATACCTCAGGAGTTCCATACCAGTAAACCATGGCATAGTGATCACCAATAAGAGTCATATTGGGAACCTCTACGTGTATCCAAGCATCAAATTGCGACATGAACTCTTGGCTGCTAACAACTAGCTCTCCAGCAGCATTGAAGATATCCAATCGCATGGGTTGCTGTGTACTGGTATTCGTATATTTCACCCAGTAGATATCAAACCCGGATACGGTAGTGGGTACGGTAAATGGTATTAGGTTACCCATCCAAATTTCCTCACCGGGTTCGGCAGCCCAACCATTCTCAAATTCACCATCGTCAAAAACGAGGATTTGTTGAGCGGTAGCTGTTGGAGTTTTCCAGGTAATTAGCATATCCTCATTCTCTTCGCCTTTGGTTTCTGCAACCACAGCAAAGGGGATAAGCAGGGCCTC
>CAZKPD010000024.1:0-10025 GCA_964554585.1 uncultured Rikenellaceae bacterium | reverse complement strand
GTTACAGAATAGTTGTGGTAGCCTTTAAGGTTTACCTGAGCATTTTCAATCCCTACACCGGGATTATCAATTCCGGTAACCTTTCCTGAAACGCTTACAAGAGCCTGCTCACCAATGATAAAGTCAACAGTGGTGGTGTTTTCAAAGCTAATTTGTACAGGTTCGTTAGCAGCAACATATCCAAACTTATCAGCGGTAGCAGTATATGTGCCTGCAGGAACATAGGGTAATTCGTAGTTTCCTTGAGCATTGGTTGTAGTAGTAATTCTCAGCTGATCAACGGTAACCGATGCGCCCTCAATGGCTGTACCATCTATCTCGGTTACGGAACCTTCCAATGAACCCAGGTTATCGTTAAAAATGAAACGGATAAAGGGACCATACCCTGCAGTTTCTCCTCCCTCAGGATTGAATGGGTCTGCAGGATTGGAGAATCCATTAATCATCTTAGCACTTACGCCATCAACAGACATGTGAAAACGATTTCCTTCAGAATAGCTATCGGTTGATTTTTGAACCATAACCGCAATATTCTTATTCGAATCATTGTAATGGATTGGAGTGCTAAAAGGGATATAGATAGTTTGTTCTCCTTTATAAAAATTCAGTGTTCCTTCAAAAATTTCTGTAAGTTCACTGGCAGGAATCCATGTGTCATTGGTAAAGAATTCAGGATGTTCTGTTACGCCAACCCAAATACGAACCGGGATATCAATCAGCGTGTAGTTAAACAAGTATTCCCATGAAAGGCCAAAAATAACACCTTCTTGGTCTATGTCCTCACCTAAATAGATGCTTTCGCTTAGAGAGTGGTTGTACTCCATATCTATAGGATAGTTGCTGTAAGAAATAGATTCGTAGGGTATATTGATTTCAGAACTTGCGGGAAGAACCGAAATTACTTTGTAGTTGCTAGCATTGTCTACAGAATTTTCATCCTGGGCAAAATCCACTACGGCAGTAAGAATAAACTCATCAACCTCGGTGAAAGCATAATTAATTGCAAAGTTAATCTCTTGGTTCGAAGCAATAGTTTGTCCTTCAACTGATTTTAAGAGTGTGGGATTTTCAATTCCGGCCATTAGCTTAACACTATAATCACTAGCATTAATAGTCTCTAGTCCAGCGTTACGAACTGTAACCGTAAACTCAGTGTTGTCGCCAACCAAAGCAAAACTCTCGCCAGTAAACTCTTTGAGTTTAAGGTCAAGGTCGTCAAAGTGTAGTGAGATGTTTTGCCCAATTACATAGTCAAGATTAACCTGACCTGACCATGCGAATGGATCATTTACAACGGCCACAAAAGCAAAACGTCCAATTTGGTTAGCATATTCAGACATGTTAACAGTGAACTTATTGTACTGCATAAAGTGCAATGCAGGGCAAGCAAGGAAGATCCAGTCGTTGGTGCCTTCCTCTTTCCAGTATACTTCAATTTCACCGGGCCACCACATGCTGGATACAGCATAGAAAACTAGTTCAGCATTTTCTTTTACATAGACTCTTGGAGCTAACAGCGTGTCGGCTAGACCTGCAGGAACCATAGTAGTTGCAGAGTGATTACCGCTAAAGCCATTGGAACCCTGCATCCAACCGCTCCATCCTTCGGGAGGATAGCCCCCTTCAAAATCTTCAAAAAAAGCATCGAATGGGTACACATACTTTTCAAAGCTAAGCGTGTTGTTCGCTTCGGCACCATCATCCTCAGGCAATGAGGCTACTAGTGTGTATGTGCCGGATAGGGTAGGTGTCCATTCAACAGTAACTACAGATGTGTCAGCAGTATTCAATATACCTGTTTCAGCAGTACCAATTACTTCACCATCGGCCGTAAAGGTTACCGTTTTGTTTTGAGCATCAGTACCAAAGTTTTGAATTTTTGCACTTAGGGTTGTGGTATTGTTTTCGAATATGGTAGCCAGGCTACTTGTGAAATTAAGCATGGCAAAATCATCTTCCACGGGGGTTACACATGAAATGTAAGCAACCCATCCTGAGGCTGAATCCCATCCGGGACCTTGGAAATGAATGGTTAGCGCACCTGTTGGGTTAAGCGCAGTGATTACGCCGGGGCTATTTTGAGCTTCCCAATTACCCAGTAGGGTTGCCTCTGTATCAGTACCATCATAAATTTTAAACCCGCCATAGCTAGCATCAAACTCTAAAAAGGTTAATCTTATGCGATCACCGGCATTGGCAGGGTAAATGGTCATTGTACCATTATCATTCTGATTAAAATCTCCGTATAAACCACCCGAGTCGGTAAAGGTAGCACCGCATGTGGTGATCTCATCACTGCCTGAGGCGGGCATGGTGTAAACCGTACCATAGTTATATATGGTTCTGGAGGTGGTGTTGTTAGATACTACGGGGTCATCTGCCATGGTTACTGTAGCGGTAATGGTATATGGTCCTGCAGCAGTAAAGTCGGCCGGAGTTGTAAATGAGTATTGTGCAATCTCATTGGCGCTTAGGGTAATATTTACCGTTTCAGTAATAGGGTCTGCTCCGTCAATAGAGTAACTTACTTGGAAAGTTTCAGTTATGGTGGTTAAGCCCTCATTTTTCAAACTAATGGTAATAATTTCGCTATTGGTTAAAGTTTCAGAGGTGTTAGGAGCATCAATGCTTATCATGGATAGATCATTATCTAACCCATTTCCGTAAAAAGCAAAGGCAAGGTTAAAGTTTCCAAATACAAAAAGTTCGGAAGCCGGAGTCCAATCGGTGAAATCTTCACTAAATCCTCCTTTAGGATTTTTCCAATGGTATTGGTTCTCAATGGTCTCTCCCGCACGGTTCATCCATCCCCATGGGTTGGTGTTACCCATATCAACAATAGCCTGAATACTTATCCAATAGTGACCCTGAGTTAAGCTAACCGCTTCCGGTAGCATTGCTTCATAGTGATGTACCAAGAACTCATTGTCAATAGATAATTCATTGTATGAGGTAAGGTGTTCATACGAATGAATTTCTTCGCCGGGTTTTCCATTGTCGTTTTCGTAGAAATAAATATTAAACCCATCTACTGGGGTTCCTGTCCACTGAAAATAGGCACCTGCAAAGTTGATATAACGGATATTCCATGATTCACCGGCAGGGATAACAAAGTCATCGGCTGCAATATTGGTTAGGGTTAGGCTCTCTTCATCAGTAAATTCGCAGCTCTGATGAAATCCATCGGCAAGTGGATAGTATTGGTCATAGATAACGGGCCCATTCCGTAGGGACATTCCCTCCACAGAACTTTTTAAAGTTCCGTTAATGGCATGCTGAGCTGTTCCGTGCAAGCCAAAGAGAGCCAGCAGAACAGTTAGCATGAGCATTCTTGTTGTTAATTTTCTCATAAAGTTAAATTTAGTAAAGGTTAGTAATTAGGTATTGAACTGTATATTGTTAGCTTATTGATTGTTCTTATCCTTATTTTGCTCCTTTGTTTTGGATGAGTGCTGAGCAGTAGTAGGTTGATCTATGCTTACATTGGGGGTTAAACCCAATAAAATTTTTTTGAGAGCACTAGTCTCACCCTGAAATTTTTCCACCAGATTTTGTAGCTGTTCTTCAATGGAATCCTTGCTGTGTTCTGTCATGGTCGCGGCACTACTTTTATTTACAATGTAAAAATAGGCAGCACTCAGCCTTTTCGACCAATATATGTGGTTACATAAACCTTACAGGGAGTAAATAGCGAGTAACAATAACCTTACAAGAGTCGTATTGTATTATTATTCAGACGAATAGATCGACCAAAATCTTATTGCTTAGTTATTGTTTTGGAGGATGTGAATTAGCTAATAATAATGGGAAGGAAGATTTTGTTGGGATTTTAAATTTCTTGGAGCAGCTGAGTAAGATTTTGGTCACGGCTAATGCCCATTTTTCTTCTAAGCCTAATTCTGGCCATTTCTATACTTTTAACCGATTGCAGGGTGATGGATGATATCTCCTTTGTGGTCATATTAAGCCTTAAAAAGGCTGAAAGTTTAACCTCATTTGGAGTAAGATTAGGGTATTTTGCATGCAGCTTATCGTAAAAATCTTGCTGAACATTTTGGAATCGTAACTCAAACTCTTCCCAAACGGTTTTGTCAACGTTAGTCTCCAGCTCATGGATAATCTCTTGAATAACAACTCTGTTTTCTGGGAGCAGTTTTTGCTTAATGCGTAGCAGCTTTTCCGTAATGCTGGTAAGGAGCTCATTCTTATTGAGCAGATACATTACATGAGTTGTCAGCTCCTTGTTTCGGTATTCCAGTTCCATCTCCAGGTTTTGTTTTTCAAGTTTCAGGTTTCTCCGTTCCAGTTCTAGGCCATCCTTTTCCAGCTGCATCTTATTCATGCGAACGGCTTGGTATCGGTTTACCAGGTATAGAATGATGATGGAGAATATGGAAATACCGGAGATAATCATATAGACAAGCAGTTTTCTCTTCTTCTTGGCCATCTCAATCTCTTGGGTGAGCTCCAGTATATTTTTTTCCTTATCATGTAGGTATTGAAGTTCAAGACGTGAGATTTGCTCCAGCTGTTCTTTGCTTAGTATGCTATCATTGAGCTGTTTATGAATGCTTTGCATTTCATAGGCCTTATCAAAAACGCCCATATTTTTGAACGTTCTAGACAAGTAATCGGCTGCTAAGACCTCAGACTTAATGCTGTTGGATCGCCTGCTATAGTCCAATGCTTTCTCCAAATAGGGAATGGCATTAGCATATCTATTGCGGGTATAATCTAAAATACCAATGTTATTATATGCTTGGGCAAGTCCTGCGGTATCCCTGAGAGTGCTTCGTATTTCTGCCGATTTTTGATAGAACTCAAAAGCTTTATCTAGGTTGTTCTCCTCTTTAAAGATTATGCCGAAGTTATTGTATAAAACAGCGTCATACTCTATAATTCCTAATCGTTGGTTTAATGCAAGTGCTGCCTCAAATTTTTCCCTTGCTTCAGGATAGTGTTGAAGAGCTACATAAACCGAGCCCATATTCAACGTAAAAACAAACATAAAACGGGTGAGCTCTTTATTAGAGAGAGAGGGATTTAAGGGTTCAACCAGCTGTGTGCCTTTTTCGAAATATTCAAGGGCTTTATGAAAGTTTTCTGTAGCAAAAAAGTTAAGTCCAATATCAGAATAGACCTGTGCAAGCTCTCGATTAACGGTTAAAGTGTCGTATGGTTCAGATTGGATGTTTTCGAATAGTACAAGCATTTTAAAAAGGTAGCTGAGGGCCGTGGAGTAGTTTCCGCTATCATAAAACACCCTGTTAATCCTATGGTAGATAAAGGGTTTAATTTTATTTTCAAATTGGGGTTTAACCCGATTTAAGGCCAAATTGTAGTAGAAAAGGGCCGAATCATTCTGCTTATTTTCAAAAAAATTATCGGCTACTTTTACGTATAGCTTAATGGCAATCGTATCATGCTTTGCCGAGGTGGCAAGGGCTTTAAGGCTGTCAATGGGTTGAGCGCTGGTAGCAAGGCTAATACTCAACAACCGTATGATAAGCCAAGTGGGAATGGCAGTGTATAGTAACTTTCTGGTCAACTTGTGTATCTAGGGTTAGCTTAACAAAAATAGCAAAAAAAACCTTTTTTTGCTAAACTTAGTTCAGTTGGTATCCCAATAAACGGTATTCCTGCCAATGTCTTGCTCATTTATGTGCAAAAAAAACGGAGCCGCAAGAAGTGCAGCTCCGAATGCTAAAATGAGAGATGTGAAAAATGCTAATCTTTAATACAACGAGCGGAGTAACCTAAATCTTTGTACATATCCATCTCAACCACATCGTCGGAAAAATAGTACATCACCATTACATATGAGTATAAATCATTTGCTGCGGTCGAAGTCCAGTGGTATCCATAAAGCCCTGTAAACAGATACATTCCGTTAACCAGTCGAGCGCCACCCGGAACGCCGGAGAACCCGTAAGAGTCTATGGCATAAACGCCCGGTTCAAAATCCCAACGGGGATGAACATCCGTAGCGCAATCTCCACCTTGAGGAGCACTTACCTGACGGCATGACTTAAGATACATGCCGGCAATTTCGGAGTATTTTGAGTTTTCGTTATCCACAAAGCTAAGCAGCTCATCCCACTCCGCTTGAGAGGGCAGGTGCCAGCCTGTGGGACATGCTTCCAATGCTGCAGACCAATTGTAGAGTACACCATAATTTTGGTAAGTTTCTAGCGCCTTGGCCTCTGCTACATCAGTTCCATTGTATCCATAAACATAATGGTAGGGTTCCGTAAATGAACCATCCGCCGGAGCGGATACGTTGGGTAAATACCTAAGGTTCTCAGCCATCCACACCTGATTGCCAATGGTAACATACTTATACACATTACCATCCCTATCGTCAATGAATAGGGCGGGAACCTCAATGCCTAAACTATCAAGGATCTCATTTATAGTCTGCTCCATGTTGTTTATTCTCATCTGTAGCTGAGCAATTGTATTGGCCAATTCGGCGGTTGCTTCCGCAACAATACCCTCAACAAACTCTTTGTTAACGCTATTGGCATAAAGTGCATAGGGTACGCTTAGTATTTGACTGGTGCCACTGATGGTATAGCTTGACCCACCGGAAATATCGGTATCCACCTTAATAAAATAGGGTCCCTCTTCCCAGTTGATTGATTGTAGCGTTCCGGTAACAGCCGTTCCGGCGCCAATGCTGAAGGTTACCAAACCATTCTCATTGGTAGTGGGCGTATGCGTCTCAACAAATAGGGCCGCGTTGTCTGCCGAATTTTGGATGATGCTGATTTTGATGCCCACCTTTTGGTTTGTAATCAACTCATTTTCAGAACCGCGAATTACGGCTTGGTAGCTAATTTTTTGAGGTGCTTGGGCAAACAGATTTGCTGCTAGCAGCAAGGATGTTAGGAGTGTAATTAGTCTTTTCATGGGTGCTATTTTTTAATTATTTTAAAAGTTTTAATCTCATATCCTGATTGATAGACTTTCAGAAGATAAAGAGCCGGAGCCAGATTGTTCAGCCCAATTTGGGTCTCATCTTCGTTGACAGCCTGTGTTCTCAATATTTTCCCGTTCATATCCAGCAGTTGGAATGATAACCCTTGCGTAGCATATTGGTTAAGCTTAAGGATCAGGAAGTCGTGAGCAGGATTGGGATATACTTTTACATCTAGGGTAATGTTCTTAGCATCCTCAATTCCGCTAACAACCCAAATCTCATAGGGTTGCTGAACTCCCTGCGCTACCGATCCATTCGCATTGGCAATGGTTTGAAAGGTAACCTGCCCTACAGAGTAGCTGATGGATCCACTGCCCGAGGAGGCGTTTCCTCCTGCCGAATTGGTGCTCTCCTGGGCTTGGAGCTGTACAAAACCCAGCATCATCAGAGCGATTAGGAGAACAAAATTCTTTTGTTGTTTCATTTCTCTATTGGTTTGTGGTTAATTATTGAATTTAGCGTGTTTATCCTCTTTCCCTTTTAAGGGGTCAGGTTTTGTTGGAGCTTTGATTTCCATGCAGGCTAAAATTTTAAAAAGAGCCTCCCTTCTGTGGGTACACTCCTCTATCATATTTGATAAAGAGATGTCTATAGAATCAGAATTATTCGGTTTTGTTTTCTTGTCAATCATATGGCAAAAGTCACCACTTCTTCATTTCTATCAAAGAAAAGTGCTTTCACATCATTACAACAATGCTAGATAGAAGAAGGCGGCTTAACTTGGTTGGTAAAAGAGGAGCAAATTCGAAGTGGTGTGCTTACAGGTTCTGAAGTAGGGTGACAATGTTCTGTTCTCTGGTGATGCCCATCTTTCTCCGAAGACGAGTTCGTGCCATTTCAATGCTTCGGACCGATTGCAGGGTGATGGACGAAATCTCTTTGGTGGTCATGTTTAACCTTAAGAAGGCGCATAGTTTGATCTCATTAGGGGTAAGGTTAGGGTAGGTTTTATGGAGTTTTCGATAGAAATCCTCCTGAACGTTTTCAAAACGCACCTCAAATTCCTCCCAAACGGTATTATCAATATTTTTCTCCAGCTCATGAATAATTTCCTGAACCGGTGTCCTATTCTCAGGGAGCAAATTATGCTTAATGGTTGACAGTTTCTCGGTGATGGTGTAAAGCAGCTCATTTTTGTTAATAAGATACATCACATTGGTGGTTAGCTCTTTATTTCTCATCTCCAGCTCTAATCCGAGATTCTGATTCTCCAGCTGTAGGTTTTTTTGCTCCAACTCCATTCGCTCTTGCAGGAGGCTTCCCTGTTTAATTTTAAACCTTTGGTTACGGTTTATAAGGTTTAGGATGATGAGGGAGAGTAGAAGGATAATGGTGGATACAAGGTAAATCAGCGATTTGCGCTCCTTTTTGGAGAGTTCTAGCTGCTGAGCCAGCTCCATTTCTTTTATCTGCCTTTCGTGCTTATAGAGTAGCTCATTGCCGGCAGTGAGCTTAAGCTGTTCAGCGCTTAGGGTGCTATCGTTAAGCTCCTTGTAATGCCTGTACATCTCAAGGGATTCCTTGTAATTGCCCAGTTTCTCATGGACTGAAGAGAGGAATAATGCCGAAAGCATTTCTCCCTTAACAGATCCGATGGTTGTACTGTAATTATAGCTAAGGGTTAAGTACTCCCTTGCCGGTTTATATCTTCCTCTAAGCAGCTCCAACTCGCCCATATTGCAATAGGTTTGAGCCAGAATAATGGTATCATTCAGGGTCTTACGGATCTGTTCGGAGCGTAGATAGTATTCAAAAGCAGTTTCGTAATCCTTTTCTTCCTTATACAGTATTCCCAAATTATTGTAAATGGAAGCGTCAAACTCTTTGTTGCCAATCAACTGATTGTACTCCAGTGCTTTGTCGAAATAGTATTTGGCCTTTTCACTCTCTTTTAGATCCACGTAAACCGTTCCGATATTAAAAGTGGTTATAAAAAGAGATCTGTCCATGTTTGGAGCGGAACTGTTTAAGTTCAGCTTTTCAATTAGGCTGAGACCATTCTCATAGTACTCCAACGCTTTAGTATGATTGCCCAGCGCAAAGTAGTTGAGCCCTATGCCTGTATATACCCTAGCCATTTCAAAGTCAACTGTGACGGTATCGTATGGGTTTAGCCTAATATCGTCATAATAGGCCAGCGTTTTAAATAGGTAGTCCAGCGAAGTGGAGTAGCTCATATTGTTATAAAATAGCCGATGTAGATTAAAATAGATATGAGGATTAAACTCTTTCTCATACTGCGGCTTCACCTTGGTCAACGCCAAATTGTAGTAGTACAGCGCTGAGTCGTTCTGTTTTTGTTCAAAAAACTCATCCGCTATTTGGGTGTAGAGCCTAACAGCCGTGGTATCTTGCTTTGAATTGTGGGCTAGGTGTTTGAGGCTGTCGATATTTTGTGCAAACAGCCACCGGCTGCTCAATAGGAGCACAAGGATGACAACCCGGGGGTATCTATGTGATATTGCTTTCCTCAAGGGTTCGCTAGGTGAGTTTCAGCAAAACTAGCAAAAAAATACTTTTTTGGGGTATGGTAAAAAAAAAGAGGCTGCCATGGGTTATGCAGCCTCTTTATCGCCTATGAGAAAATTAACCTTTACCAGGGGTTAATGGGTTATATTCGATTTGCTAGTTATTAATGTTAATCCTTTACACAACGTACGGAGAATGCAAAGTTTTTACCCATATTGGCCCTATCCACTGAATTGCTTGAACGAAAAATTTCTCTATTCCAGCTTGAGGTTGAAGTCCACCAATCGCCTGTATTTCCCATATTGTAGAAGTTCCCATTGGCACCAACTACAATTCCTCCGGGGAGTGCAGCAAAGCCAAATTCATCGGTTGGGGGAATTACAGTTGTCATTGAAGAATCCCATAGGGGGGATATGGCTTTTAGCTTTGGACTTGCTGTGCTAGCACCCCCGGCAAAATCGGTTAGCTCTGTCCATTCCGCATCGCTGGGAAGATGCCAGCCTGTGGGACAAGCTGTTTGAGCAGCCTCAAAGTTGTAGAGCACACCAAAGGTTTGATAGTTCTCGGTGGTCGC